>JBAZGP010000189.1:0-6933 GCA_041652835.1 Lutibacter sp.
ATGTCAATATTTCCGTATTTATTTGAAATATTTAAAGTAGCATCTTTATTTACCTTAAATTCTTTATTAATAATCTTGTTTTGGGTATATTTTCCTTTTTTATCAGTAGCCGTAATTGCCAACGGAATAAGGAACAAAACGATTAATAATTTATACATTGTTTTCATTGTTTTTTGCTTTTAATTGTTTTACATCTTCAATTTGAATTAACAAATTTTGCAATACTTCAATTCTTTGCTGAAAATTAGAAATCATTGCATATATAATTCTTTTGTCTGCGGTACTTTCTTTGAGTTCTAAAGTTAGTTTTCCATATTGTTTTTCAAGAATATCCAATTGTTGGAATCCATCTGTAATTAATTGTTCCGTTTCGGGATTTCTTTCTTTTTCAATAGAAGCAAGTTCTTTTCTGATGGTTGCCACAAAGAAATTCTGGGTTTCTTCCATTTGTGAAGAAACTGTAGCCAATTCCATCCCCTGATTAGATAATGATTTGCCAAGCCAAACTCCAAAAAGTAAAATTATAGAAGCAGCAATGGCAATGAAAGGCCATAGTTTAAGAAGAATACTTGGCTTTTTTTCTTTGTTCAATTTTGCTTTAAATCTATCAAAATGGCCAATGTTTGGCGCTTCAACATCAAATTGATTTTCTAATTTTTCAAATATTTTTTCTAAATTACCTTGCATAGGTTTGAGATAAAAGTTGTCTTAATTTATTTTTTGCCCTTGAAATGGTAGTTCGTGTATTTTCATAACTGATATCCATAATTTGTGCAATTTCTTCGCAATCATAACCTTCAATTAAATTTAAGGTCAATGCCACTTTATAATTATTTTTAAGTTGTGATAGTTTCTCTAAAATTTCAGTCACATTTGGCTTGCAATCATCTGAAAAATCTTCCAAAGCTTCTTTTATAACAACTTTTTCAATAGGAATCGTTTCAAATTTGTTGTTCTTTCTTATTGTTGTGATACTGTTGTTAATCACTATCTTTTTTAACCAAGCTCCAAAAGTTACTTGTCCGCTGAAAGAATTCAATTTTGTAAAAGCCGACAAAAAGGATTCTTGCATCACATCTTCCGCTTCAAAACTATCGTTCACAATTCTAAAAGCAGTATTGTACATCGCTTTATAGTAGTTTTTATAAATCGTAAATTGGGCTTTATTATCGCCATTTTTACAAAGTTCTATAAGTTGGTTTACATCTTGATTCACCGCGTTCAAAATCGATTTCTATTAAAAGACTTCATTATTTTTTGGATGTTACAGTTTTATTTAAAAATACTAAAAAATTATACGTTGAATAGGATTTTTGGCACAACAATTGAAATTTAATAGGTGATAACGCAGTTGTTATCTATATAAATTATTGATAATCAGAAAAATGAAGTAATTTTGCATTAATTATTTTTTTATTTAAGAAATTTTTAATGACAAAAAGACCCAATAAAATACTATGAGTAAATCAAAATTTTTTAAACTGGACAATCTGTCATTACAGCACATATTTGATGAAGATGCTGATTTGATACCGTTGATGACTCCAGAAGATGAAGAAGAAATAAATAATGAGGATGTTCCATCCATTTTGCCAATATTGCCTTTGCGAAATACAGTCTTGTTTCCGGGTGTTGTAATTCCTATTACTGCAGGTCGAGATAAATCAATTAAGTTGATTGAAGATGCCTATAAAGGAAATAAAATTATTGGCGTTGTGGCCCAAAAGGATGAAAGCATTGAAGATCCAACAACCAACGATATTTATAAAGTAGGTACTGTGGCGCGTATTTTAAGGATGCTGAAAATGCCCGATGGAAATACAACTGTAATTATTCAGGGCAAAAAACGGTTTGAAATTGAAAGCTTTGTGCAGGAAAAACCTTATTTGCAAGCTACCACAAAAGCAAGGGTTGATGATCGTAAGGAAGAAAAAGAGCCTGAATTTGATGCCATTATTGATTCCATTAAGGAAATGGCGGTTCGTATCATTAAAGAGAATCCGAACTTACCTTCAGAAGCCACATTTGCCATTAAAAATATTGAGAGCAATCCGTTTTTAATCAATTTTGTTTCTTCAAATATGAATTTAAAAGTAGAAGAGAAGCAAGAATTATTGCAAACCGATAACTTAAAAGAAAGAGCGTTGCTTACTTTGAAAAAGATGGGCGTTGAGTTGCAAAGATTGGCTTTGCGCAATGATATTCAGTCTAAAACACGTTCTGACATGGATCAGCAACAAAGGGAATATTATTTAAATCAGCAGTTAAAAACAATTCAGGAAGAATTAGGCGGGGTTTCGTATGATGAAGAGTTGGAAGAAATGCGCGAAAAGGCAAAAACAAAGAAATGGAATGATGAGGTCAAAGAAATTTTTGATAAAGAATTAGGCCGTTTGCAGCGTATGAATCCACAAGTTGCGGAATATTCTGTGCAGCGCAATTATATTGATTTATTGCTTGAATTGCCTTGGAATGAATATTCTGTAGATAAGTTCGATTTGAAACGTGCGCAGAGGATATTGGATAGAGACCATTTCGGATTGGAAAAAGTAAAAGAACGCATTATTGAGCATTTGGCAGTGTTAAAATTAAGGGGAGATATGAAATCCCCAATCATTTGTTTGTATGGGACTCCAGGAGTTGGAAAAACATCCTTAGGAAAATCGGTTGCTGAGGCACTTGGAAGAAAATATGTAAGAATGTCTTTGGGTGGTTTGCGTGATGAAGCCGAAATCCGAGGACATCGAAAAACATATATTGGTGCTATGCCCGGTCGAATTATTAAAGACATTAAAAAGGCAGGAACTTCAAATCCAGTTTTTGTATTGGATGAAATTGACAAACTGGCTTCATCAAGCCATAACGGCGATCCGTCTTCTGCAATGTTAGAAGTATTGGATCCAGAGCAAAATACCACTTTTTACGATAATTATTTAGAAATTGATTATGACCTGTCCAAAGTGTTATTTATTGCCACGGCAAATACCTTATCTACCATTCCTTGGGCTTTGCGTGACCGAATGGAAATTATCAATGTTTCCGGTTATACGACGGAAGAGAAAATTGAAATTGCAAAACGACATTTATTGCCAAAACAATTAAAGGAACATGGTTTAACAAATGCACATTTGCAAATTGGAAAGAAACAATTGGAAAAAATTGTGGAAGGCTATACCCGTGAATCTGGCGTAAGAGGACTGGAAAAACAAATTGCCAAAATTGTGCGTTATGCTGCAAAATCAATTGCAATGGAAGAAGAATATGTGGTGAATATTACTGCTGAAATTATTGAAAAAGTATTGGGACCTTCTCATTTAGAGCGCGGAAAATATGAAACTAATGAAATTGCTGGAGTGGTAACAGGATTGGCATGGACAAGTGTTGGAGGCGATATATTGTTTATTGAATCCATCATTTCAAAAGGAAAAGGCCTTACCATTACAGGGATGTTGGGTGATGTGATGAAAGAATCGGCAACTATTGCTATGGAATATATTAGGGCAAACGCAACCGATTTTGATATTGATCCTAAATTGCTTGATGAGTATAAAGTTCACATTCACGTACCTGAAGGCGCCACGCCAAAAGATGGACCAAGTGCAGGTGTATCTTTGTTAACTTCAATAGTTTCCGTATTTACTCAGCGTAGGGTTAAGGCGAAATTGGCGATGACTGGTGGAATTACCCTTAGAGGTAAAGTGTTGCCTGTAGGCGGAATTAAAGAAAAAATATTGGCTGCAAAACGTGCCAATATTAAAGAAATTATTCTTTGTGCCGAAAATAAAAAGGATATTGAAGAAATTAAGGAATCCTATTTAAAAGGGTTGACATTTCATTATGTAAACACAATGAAAGAAGTGATTGATATTGCGATAACCGACGAGAAGGTTAAGAATGCAAAAAAATTAACGATATCAAACGTTGCTAAAGCAGCTTTATAATTTTTGTAAATTATAATGGTTAAAAAAAAGGCTGTCGAAATATTTTGACAGCTTTTTTTATATCTATAAATGTTAATATCAATTAAACATTTCTAATATCTAAAATTCGTCCGTTTTTTAATTCGCCACCAATATCCAATTGATAAACTTTTTTAGCAACTTGCTCTGGTGAAAATAAATCGCCATGTTCATAAAAATCGATAAAGCGTTGTACGGATTTGAAGTGTTCTTTCGGCGTATTCCTTATTTTCACCTGCATTGGCGTGTCAACAATCCCAGGATAAACAGAAACAATACTCACATTGTTTGTAACTTCTTTTTGTTCTTTTGAAACCACTTTGGTCATCATATCTAACCCAGCTTTTGATGTACAATACATTATCCAGCCTTCATAAGGATTTACAGCAGCGCCCGAAGAAATATTGATAATTTGCTTTTTACAATGCCAATCTTTTGATAATTTTATAAACTGAGAACTTAAAACCAAAGGTGCAATTAAATTTACCTGAATGGTATAGCTTATTTCTGAAGGTGTCAGATTTTCAAGAGTATTCACCTTTCCTAAATCACCGGCATTGTTTATGAATGTTAGTTGCTGTGTATTTTTTTTATCAAGATGGGAGAAGATTTCATTAAGAACACTTTCAATGGTTTCGGTTTTGCTTAAATCACATTGGTATTGTTCTACAAAATATAATTTTTCCACCTTGCTTCTTGAAATTGAAATTACCCGATAGCCATTTTTGTGATAGACTTCTGCAAATCCTAATCCTAAACCCTTATTTCCTCCACTAATAATTAAAATTTTTTCCATAAAAACAGTTATTCATGCGACTAAGTTAAGTAATAAAGTACAGTTATACAATTGACAATTAACAATTGACGATAATCAATTTTTGTAAAAAAGCTGAATAATTGTATGAGTAAACCGTTAAATAAATAAACAATTTAACAAATTTATTTATATAATTTCTTGGACTCGTTCCAAAAAACGTCCATTTCGGCAAGTGACATGTTGTGAAGTGATTTGTTGATTTTTTTGGCTTCACTTTCTAAAAACTGAAAGCGGCTTATAAACTTTTTATTGGTGCGTTCTAAAGCATTTTCTGGATTTACTTCAATAAAACGGGCATAATTAATCATGGAAAACAACACATCTCCAAATTCTGCTTCAATGTTGTTTTTATTTCCCTTTTTTATTTCGGTATTTAATTCGTTAAGTTCTTCCTGAACCTTTTCCCAAACTTGCTCTGGTTTTTCCCAGTCAAATCCAACTCCTGCAACTTTTTCCTGAATTCTGCTCGCTTTTACCATAGCGGGAAGTGCTTTTGGTACACCTTCCAAAACAGAATTCTTGCCTTCTTTCAACTTTAATTTTTCCCAGTTTTGTTTTACTTCTTCGTCATTTTTTGCAACAACATCGCCATAAATGTGAGGATGGCGGTAAATTAGTTTTTCTGAAATAGAATTGGCAACATCGGCAATATCGAAATCATTGGTTTCCGAACCTATTTTTGCATAAAAAACAAGATGAAGCATTAAATCACCCAATTCTTTTTTAATTTCCTGAAGGTCATTATCCAGAATGGCATCACCCAATTCATAAGTTTCTTCAATGGTTAAATGACGTAGCGATTCAAATGTTTGTTTTTTGTCCCAAGGGCATTTTAAACGCAACTCGTCCATAATGTCCAACAATCGACCAAAAGCACTGAGTTGTTGTTCCCGGGTATTCATAACTTATGCTTCTTTAGTCTCTTCATCGACTTCTTTAATGGAAGCAAAATCGAAATTTTTTGAGGCCAATAAATTATACCACTGAACTATTTTTTTAATATTTGAGGTATAAACGCGTTCTTCATCAAAATTTGGTAAAACTTCTCTAAAATAAGAGGTCAAAACTTTTTCGCTTTCTTTATGGCTTAAGGTTTCTTTCCCGTTTTCTTTTTCAAAAATGCTTTTAAAAACAATGCGTAATGGGACTTCTTCTTCGTAAGTATAAATGGCAATTTCATTTAATGCACTTAAATTTTGGGTAACGGTAACGGGAATTCTTTTTGCGTCAATTAAAGATTCCACTATGACTCCACCTTTTGATTGCGCTTTAATTTCATACAATCCTGGTTTTCCGTTGATAGCTACAATATTTTTTAATTCCATTTTTTTTATTTTTTGTTTAATTGTCGTTGCGAGGCTTTTGCAAAAAGCTGCGGCAATCTGTTGTTATTAATCTTGATTTTTTCAATATCTATGAGGACAGGTTACGGACAGGTTGCGACCTGTCCCTACCTTTTTTTTACGGTATAAAATTTCATTTTATAGTCGGTATTCACAAGTCCTTTTGAAATATTTTCCAATTTCTTTTTAACCAATCGTTTTGTTAGGGATGCAATTTTATCAATAAATAAAACGCCTTCGATATGATCGTATTCATGTTGTACAACTCTGGCAGCCAAGCCATCAATCACTTCAATATGTTTTTCAAAATTTTCATCTAGATATTCAATCTTAATTTTTTCTTTTCTGAAAACATCTTCCGTAATTTGAGGAATACTTAAACATCCCTCATTAAAAGCCCAATCTTCTCCTTCTTCATGAAGCATTTTGGCATTGATAAATATTTTTTTAAAATTGCCTAAATAGTCGCGTTCTTTCTCGTCTAATTCTTCATCTTCCCCAAAAGGTGAGGTGTCAACTATAAAAAGCCGTATTGCTTTTCCAACTTGTGGAGCCGCCAATCCAACGCCACGGGCGTTTATCATGGTTTCTTTCATATCTTCAATGAGTTCTTCTAAATTTGGATACTCTTTGTCAATATCTACTCCCATTTTCCTTAATATGGGATCGCCATAGGCTATAATTGGTAAAATCATATTCTTTTTTTGGTTTGCAAATTTACAAAAATTAGGTAAATAATAAAATTGTTGGTAAAATCTATTTGTTATATAAATAAGATTGCAATATTATTGTGGCGCTAATTTCATCAATAAGC
>JBAZGP010000190.1:0-6927 GCA_041652835.1 Lutibacter sp.
AACAGGCCTGAAATTAGCATTATAATAACAAAGCAGTTCCATTTCATATTTGCGGCCTCTATCTGATTCAGAATTACCTTGTATTGCATAGTTTGTTGCAATAACAATTTTTGGCGATTCTTCGGCATTAAGGTTAATTCTATCTTTATGTTTCCGTTCAAAGGATAAACCTTCGGTTATTGCCGAAAACAATCTTTGAAAATCAAAGTATCTTTTAACGTCGTCAAAAAATAGAATTTGGGTATCCAGGTCAACGTTTTGGAAGGCAAATTGTGAATCAAAGGAAAAGTTTTTTCCGTCGATGGTTGTAACCTTCCGGATTTTCCCAATTGAGCGCATTAATAAACCTTTTCCCGTCCTTCCTTGTGGTTCGTCGTCAACGCTGGCCTCAGTAAAAATAACGGCATATTTATTTGCTGAGGTTTTGAAGTTATGAAGTAAGTATCCTATTGTACAAACTAAGGCCTTCCATCTTTCCTTATCTAATTTCTTTTCCGGTTCTTTTATTGAACAAATATTCATGGTGAATTGTTCAAAATCGAATGGTTTTAATTTAGTTTCTTCACTTTCATTAATGATTTGTATGTCGTGTTCAATGATTTGTGTTTTCCATATATATCCCTTCAACTCAGTATAAGGTTTTAATTTGATATTGTCTTTTGTTACTTCAATAAAACCATTTTTGAAAAAGAAATATCCAGAATCCTGTGTATCTTGTAAAAATGGAATCTTTTCAATAGGAAGTAATTCTAATTTACCCAATTCAGTATAAGTATTGATTCCGCTTGCAAACTTTTCTTTTAATGCCTGTTTATTATAGTTAGGTGAAATCTTAGAAGGTAATTTCTCTAATACCTGGGTAAAGAGAAAATTACGAATGATTCCGCTGTCAATGTCTATAATGATATTATCAGTTTTATGAATAAATTGTCTTTGAGTTCCTGATCCGTTCATACTAAGAATTGAAAATCCAAAAGCCTTCAATGTATCAATAAAATTTGCCTGGTTAATTCTTAATGAAGTTTTTTCTTTCCCTTTGCTTTCCTCACTCCAAAAACAAAACGGTAATATTACTTCTTTGATTTCTCCGGTTTCGGTATCAGTGTATTCAAAAGAGGTTTCTAAATGCTTTGGAATCTCAAATTCATAGCTTATAGTACGTTCTTTGTTTTCGATAATACCGTTTAAGGTCTTTTCCTGGTATGGTTTTTCAATATAAATGCTTAGTTTCTTTGGTTCCTGAGCTGCTTTCCGGTATCCGTTTACTTCTATCCAGGTATCATAATCATTTATAACGGTGTCTTTGTGTATCGGCTTTAATTTGCCGGCTTCAAATCCGTCTTGAATTGTCTTTAGCTCGGAAGAAGGAGTTTTACCATTATCTGCTATTGAATCTGAAATTTCAAATAACTTGGGTAATATCTCTGCTTCAGTGCAAACGCCACCGGATACAAGGCCACCGGCAACGTAACCCGCCATATTCCTTGTTTGATGCCGGTTTCCTGGCTTTGCAGCGCTTAAATGTTTACAAATACCATTTATATTTTGTTCCTTTATTATTTCGTACTTATTAGTATTTGTACCGTTCTTATTAAATTTAGGTTTTTGCAATTTTGCGGAAACTTCATTTTTGGGTTCCGGTTCGGGTTCCTTGCAAACAAACAGCGCCGGTTTAGGATTGATGTATAATTCAGTATCATAACTGACAAAACACAAACGGAAAATATCTTTACAGGCCTTATCTATGGTAATACCAAAATTTTCCTGATAATACTTTTCGGCCTGTCTAAATGATTCCGAGTGTTTACTACCGTCAATGATAATGCCGACCTTCAAACCATTACCACTAATCGACGTGTAACAGAAAAGCGTGTGAATATCGTCAATTATCTTTTCACGAGCTGCCGGTAAATTCTCTGGGTTGTCGATGTCTATTTGAAGGATTCCGGTATGATAAATTAATTTGCCGACGCCGTCGCCCTTTGCTCGGTTCTTGCATTTTGCCGACAGTGTGAAACCTGGTATATTTGAGGTTTTGAATTCGTTGTATTTTTCTTTTCCATCAGTTAAACAGCGCCTGGCATGATTTACCTTTTCTTTGTAAGCACCGGATTTAATTTTATGCAATAACTGCTTAATGGTAATGAATACCGGTTTCTGTGTATCTTTTGCGTTCATATATAGAGATACTTCACGTTCTAAGATGTTATCTGGCCGTTTATCGTTCATTGGACTTTTCCCTTCCGAAAAGAATGTCCAAGGCTTGCATTATTGCAGCTCGCTTTGATACCTTTTTCATTTTTGAGTATTTGCTCAGCTCGGTATGCTTTGTAGAAGGCAATTCAACGAATATTGCCTTCTGTGTTTCGCCGTTTTTATTAATTCTCATGTTTTTCCCTTATAAAAAAATAAACCGTTTATTAGAGCTTTGTAGCCGCAAACAAACGGTAATTTTTTTTTGAGAATTTTGAACCTTAATAAAAAATCATTTTGTTAAACAAATTGTTTAACATATATTGCAGTTCAAAATAGAACGTTATGCCGTTTGTTCGGCTGTCTTATTAGCCTTGACTGTGTTGGTACCACAAACAAGGCTTTTTTTATTTCTTGACTATGTTTCCATATTTACTCCCATTGTACCACAATTATATTATTTGCAAAATACAAAACTGAATATGTAAAACCAAAGCACAAACATAAAAGTTGCAAACAAACGGAGCTGTCTCTGTTATTGTTTTTAAATTTCCGTCAATTCTTTGCTTCAGTTCCAATATCTTTACTCTTTATATTCTATAATTTTCTGCAATTTAACAAACACAACGCGAACAAGTGTATAAAGTTTTCAACATTTTTTCTTACCTTATTATTCAAAACCTTAATTGTTCAATTAAAGACTTTTTCAATAATTCTCTTATAAACTCCGAAAGATGCTTATTGCCTTGCTGAGCTAAGGCTTGTAAGCTGTTTTTTATATCCGGTTCGATTCTAAACTTCAGTTCCTTAAATTTTGGTGTTGCAGCGCCTGGCGTGGTTCCTTTATCGGTTATCGATTTAATCCTGGCAAAAACATATTCACGAGCTTTTCCTTCCGGCATACCGTATTCAATGAGTTCATTAACTTTTTTAGTTTGGTTCTTTGATAATACAATTGGTTCCTGGTTCGCCGGTTTCTGATATTCAAGATTTTGCAATTTTGCAGATACTTCAGAATCATATAGTTGTTTTTTTGCTTTTTGCAAAGTCAGCTCGCCGGCCTTTACTCTTACAAATAATGATTCTGATTCCTTCTTTAATTTCTTTGCTTCAGAGACATACCGTTCGCTAATCCCGAACAATTTACTGGCAATATCATTAGAATTAAGTTTCTGCAAATTTGCGTAAACTTCCTTATTGCCGGTTCGTATTGCCTTCATTTGTTTGCTAAGATTAGCCCTGGTTCGTGTCTCAATGCTCGGAAGGGATTCAACTGCCAAACAGGCCTTTTGTGAAATGCTTAAATGCCGTCTATGAAGGTTCAAACTTAACACGAATTCGATTAATCCGTCTTCCGTCCCTTCATATTTACGGAAGACAGGTTCAATGCCGATTTCTAAACAGGCCTTATATCGATTTCGACCGTCGATAATTTTGTCTTGGTATAAATAAACCGGTTCCCTTAATCCGTTCAATGCTATATCATTTTTCAAAGCTTCGAACTCGTGAACATTCATTAAGGGAAAAAGATTTGCAGCGCTGTGAAATTCATACACAATCGGATTTTTACTCATATTGTACCTTCAAAACATAGTAAATAAGGGTGTTTAGGTATGGGCTGCCCCCGAAAAACCGTTCTACGGGCTTGTATTGCGTTCGAATATTAGCCAAATTTATCATTTTGTCGTTAATCCCTGGTTTATGAGTATTTCAGCATAATTACTGCCATTTACCAGGCAGCGCCTTAATAGTCGGTTGTAGAAATCAAAGTTTTTTTCGTTAAAATCCCGTATAATAGTAATGTCCTGATTCATTAACAGTGAATCGGCATAATGATTCGCCTTCAAACCTAATGAGTAAGCAGAATCTATTGATATGCCGTTCGCCTGGGCTTGTTTGGTTAATCGTTCATTACGTTTAGTTTCGTATGTATCCAGGCCCA
The DNA here is from genome assembly GCA_041652835.1 of Lutibacter sp. Classification (GTDB taxonomy): domain Bacteria; phylum Bacteroidota; class Bacteroidia; order Flavobacteriales; family Flavobacteriaceae; genus Lutibacter. Next base: position 4,136 of record JBAZGP010000190.1, read on the forward strand.
ACACACGAACGGAAAATATATCATTCTGCAATTTGAATTTCCAGGTGTCTCCGTCAACTATACCGATACAACGAACTATTGCAACACTGTCAATTAAGGGATTGGGACAATTTGAATTTTCGCCCGTGGCGCTGCCTAACAATAGCAACAATATAAATAACGGTATAGATACTGCTAACTTCATTTAGCTTGTTTAGTAACTGCTTTTTTAGTTTGGTTCTTTGGTGGTGTTTGGTGTTTGGAAATGTCCTTACGTGTCCTTTTTTGCCTCGTGCTGAGTAAATATTCTTTTATATCAGATTCTTTTGCCGTCCAAGTTCTGCCGATTTTTATTGCATTTATTTTTCCCATATTACAGTATTTTCGGATTGTATGTTCCGATAAACCGAACATACCCGATAATTCTTTAATATCATAATAGTTTTCATTCATTATTGTTTTCATATTTCTTCTTTCATGCTGTTAAGATTTTGGTTCAAATATACCAATATCTTATCATAATACAAAATTATTTTACATACAACTAATAAAGTTCTTGTATTGTATTATAAATTATCATATCTTTGTATTGTAATATTTGTTAAACGTTCGTTTAAGTGAGATTATGAAAAAGTTTGTAGCGTATTACAGAGTATCGACACAAAAACAAGGCGATTCAGGCCTGGGATTAGCAGCTCAGCAAGATACTGTTAAGAAGTTCGCTGGCGATAATGAAATTATAGCTGAATACACTGAAATTGAATCAGGAAAGAATGACAAAAGAATTGAACTGCAAAATGCAATAGAGTTCGCTAATACCAATAATGCAACGTTGGTAATATCAAAACTTGACAGGCTTTCCAGAAATGTAAGTTTCATATTCCAGTTAAGGGATTCAAAAGTCGATTTCGTTTGCTGCGATCTGCCAGACGCTAATACAATGACAATCGGTATATTTGCCTTGTTAGCACAACAAGAACGGGAGTTAATATCCGAACGTACAAAGAAGGCCCTACAAGCAAAAAAAGCAAAAGGTTTCATACTTGGCAAACCGGAAAATTTAACGGAAGGCTCCAGAGAAAGAAGTATCGAAGTTAGGAAAATAAAAGCTGTCAACAATGAAAACAATAGGAAGGCTTTTGCTCTAATCGATTCAATGAGAAAGCAGAACGTTTCCTACAATAAAATTGCCGATAATCTCAATAATTGTGGTTTCAAAACAAGTACCGGCAAAAGTTTTTACGCTATGTCAGTAAAACAATTGTACGACCGTTGTAAATGAACGGTGGTGTGTGTTCTTTATGGCAGTATATACTTCCTTAACCAAAAACTTCAAAAACGCCTTACAAACGATTTATGAAGGTTTTGTTTGTTGTATGATATTTTTCCTTAATAGTACGTGCAATATGTGAATTATTCATACTTAACCCGTCTGTTTTTGATAAAAAAATATTCAGTATACCCAAAATAATATCAATAATTACACTTTAATAGTCTTTATTTTAGGCTTTGTAGCTCAGTAATGGCACTTGTTAGGATTCTCGTAATATTGTCTGGTGGTGTGGTTGTGGTGTGGTTGCCGGTTAATGATAATGATTCCTGGTAACACTCAAGTATGATTTGTAATACTCCAGAAACCTTTTCAGAGTTTATGCTGCTAAATATCATACGTAACGTGTGTTGTTCATAATCTGGTAATGATTTTTGCATTTATTTTCCTTTTTTATAGTGTTCCCTTTTTATAGTGTTCCCTTAAAAAAAATAATACTTTTTCAATTCGTTGTATGCCTGTTTTTCTGCTTCATGCCTGGGCTTGTTTCCGTCATACTCTATTATTGCAGCTCGTTCGTAAAATTCGTATGAATCAATGTTACCAGGTAACAGCTCAGCATAATTTATAATTGAATCGCCCAGGCGCTGCTTAGATACTGGTTCGGTGGTAATTGTTACCGTTTTATTTTTTTGGGATTTTAGTAAATCAAAAATATTCATTATTATAACTCTTTTGTTTTCAATTACTTTACGAATTTAAGCTAATCTTACGAATTCTTACGAATTTATTAAACAAATTCGAAAGTTGTAAATCATTTTATTATAAGCAGTTATATTATTCCTTACGAATTTACGAATTTTGTTCCCATATTTAGGGGGGAGGGTACTGTTTAAAAATATATATAGTCTCTTTTATTTTTATAGTGTACCCCTCTTTTTTCTTTATATAATCGTAAATTCGTAATGTAATTGATTTATAAAGACTTATATCGTAAGAAATTCGTAAGAAATTCGTAAGATTCGTAAGACGATTATTTATATTATACTTACTCACATTTATTATTACTTGGTTCCTGATTCAAGATAATGAAACTTTTCTGTCTTAGTACCGGTGTATTGTGTATCAGACTTGTATTTCATGTTTTTTATTTGGCAGTAAGACTGTAACCACTTGTTAAATCTTATCTTTGAAAGTTCCTTCTTATCAATACCGGCATATTCAAGAAAATCATTATACGTTGTGTTTACCGATAAAAAAGTATTTCTTGTTAACTTATCGGTAAAATCAATGAAATCAGAGTTTGTAGAATTACGAAGTTTCTTTTCGTCGATGGTTTCAGAGCTGTAACCAGGTATTATACTATTCTCTTTCAAATAGACTTGTAAACATCTAATCATAAAGTTATAAAAACGGTTCCATTGCCCATTATTCCAGGTATGAAAGAATTCCGTTCCAAATTCATTAACAGGCCTGAAATTAGCATTATAATAACAAAGCAGTTCCATTTCATATTTGCGGCCTCTATCTGATTCAGAATTAC
>JBAZGP010000191.1:0-6894 GCA_041652835.1 Lutibacter sp.
AAAAGCAGCCTTAAATGAACTTAAAGTCGCAAAAGTGGAGGGCGGTTCATTCGGTTTTAATTTAATTGTAAACAAATCAAACATAAAATATAAAAGCCAGTTAGAAGTTATTTGCAATGAAGGCGCCGATTTTATTATAACATCGCTCGGAAGTCCTGAAGAAACCATAAAAATGGCGCATAAAAATAATATTAAGGTTTTTTGTGATGTAACGGATTTAAACTTTGCCAAAAAAGTAGAAAGTTTAGGTGCTGATGCTATTATTGCGGTAAATAATGAAGCTGGAGGCCATCGAGGAAATATTTCTCCAGAAGCGTTGATAAAATTATTGGTTGCCAATTGCTCAATTCCTGTTATTTCTGCCGGAGGTGTTGGCTGTAAAGCTGATATTGACAAAATGATTAGCTATGGTGCCGAAGGCGTTTCTGTAGGAAGTCCGTTTATAGCTTCTTTTGAGGCTGCTGTAACACAAGAATATAAACAAGCTTGTGTGGATTATAGTGACAAAGATATTGTGATGACCGAGCGAATTTCCGGAACGCCATGTACCGTTATTAACACCCCTTATGTGCAAAAAACGGGGACAAAGCAAACATGGATTGAAACTTTATCAAACAAAAATAAAAAAATAAAAAAGTGGGTTAAAATGATTCGGTTTTCTATAGGAATGAAAGCCACAGAGAATGCCGCAACGAAGGTTACTTATAAAACAGTGTGGGTAGCTGGTCCAAGTATAGCACACACCAAAGAAATTTTACCAGTAAGAAAAATTATTGACAATTTGGTTAATTAATCAAATCTTCCAGAGCTTCTTTTGTTGTTGAAAACTTAAATTTAAATCCGGTTGAGGTTATTTTCTCTGAAGAAACACGACTTCCTTCCAATAGCATTACTGCCATTTCTCCCAAGATTAATTTTAAAAAGAAAGCCGGAATATTGGGCAGCCATAATGGTTTCTTAATTTTTTTTGCAATTTTTTTGGTAAGTGATTTATTGGTGATGTGTTCTGGAGCAACGGCATTATAAATTCCATTAAGTTCCATATTTTCAACGGCTTCAACGTACATATTGCATAAATCATCAAGGTGAATCCAAGGGAAATATTGTTTTCCGTGTCCAAGTGCTGCACCAACACCAAATTTTATGGGCTTGCTTAATTTTGGAAATGCGCCACCTTCATTAGAAAGCACCACCCCGGTTCTAAAAATGACAGTTCTTATTTTTAATGCATTGAATTGGTTTGATGCTTTTTCCCAAACTTTACAGATATCACTGATGAAATCTTCTCCGAAAGTGTCATTCTCGTTATAAATTTTTTCTGAAGTGGTAGCACCATAATATCCAACTCCGGAAGCTGAAATAAATCCTTTTAAATCGGGATTGAATTCTTTTACTTTTTCAAATAATAAGTTGGCAGTTTCAACTCTGCTATTTATTAACAGGTGTTTTCTATCTGGTGTCCAACGTTTGTCAGCAATACCTGCGCCGGCCAAATGAAGGATATAATCTGCTTTAATAATGGCTTCTGGGTCAATATCACCTTCTTCTATATTCCAAAAATAGGTATTGGATTTTTTTGTTTTGGTTCTACTTAAAATCAAAACAGTATGGCCTTTTTCCCTTAATAAATGGCAAAGTTTTGTTCCTATTAATCCGGTGCCGCCTGTAATTAAAATTGAAGCCATAAAAAATTCGGTTATTTTGTTGTAAAATATACTACAAAATAACCGAATCTTAAACTAAAGAACAATTAAAATTAATTTTGGAAAGTATGTTCTTCTACTTTATACGGAACCATATTTTTCATTCCTATATTAATTGCTTCTACATTTAACGGAATTAAGTCGTGATAACGTTCTGATATTGATTTTTTTAAACCGTCAATTACATTTTCTAATTTCACAACGGGTTTTACTTTTAAATATCCACCCAAAATAATCATATTAAAGATTTTCTTATTTCCCATTTCTGAAGCCAATTTAGTGCCTTCAATTTGATAAATTTTAATATCTGTTCTTGTGGGATGAGCAGTAATTCCGTTGGGGTCATAAATTAAAATACCACCCGGCTTTACAGATCCTTCAAATTTATCCATTGATTGCTGGTTCAAAATAATGGCGGTGTCTACTATTTTTAAGTATGGAGAACTAATTCTTTCATCACTTAAAATTACGGTAACATTTGCAGTACCTCCGCGCATTTCAGGTCCGTAAGAAGGCATCCAACTCACTTCTTGGTTTTGCATAATGCCTGAATAGGCCAATATTTTCCCCATTGATAGCACTCCTTGTCCACCAAATCCTGCGATTATAATTTCTTCTGTCATCATGTTATTTTTTTAAAATTCCATCAACTTTTATGTCACCCAGAGGAAAGTATGGAAACATATTTTCTTCCATCCAGATATTTGATTCAACTGGGGTCATTTTCCAGCCGGAATTGCAGTTCGACACAATTTCAATAAAGGAAATTCCTTTGTGTAAGCGTGTGTTTTCAAATGCTTTTTGAATTGCTTTTTTAGCTTTACGCGCGTGTTTGTGCGTATGAACAGCGTGACGAGTTACGTAATAAGCACCTGGAAGATTTGCAATTAACTCTGTTATTTTTAATGGAGAACCCATAGTGCTGATATCTCTTCCATAAGGTGAAGTAGAAGATTTCATGCCTTCTAAGGTTGTTGGCGCCATTTGTCCGCCGGTCATTCCATAAATTCCATTATTTACAAAAATAATAACAATGTTTTCACCTCTGTTACAAGCATGAATAGTTTCTGCAGTTCCAATGGCGGCCAAATCTCCGTCACCTTGGTAAGTGAATACATATTTTTCCGGCCAAAGTCGTGAAATAGCTGTTGCTAATGCTGGTGCGCGTCCGTGAGCAGCTTGAGTCATATCTATATTCATAAAATCATAGGCCAAAACAGAGCAGCCAACTGGTGCAACACCAATGGTATCTTCTGAAATACCCATTTCATCAATGACTTCCATGGTTAAATTGTGCGCAGTTCCATGACCACAGCCCGGACAATAAGACAAGGCGTTGTCTGTCATTAATTTTGTTTTACAGAATACTCGATTCTCTGGTCTTACGATGTCTGATACTTCCATTTTTAATAATTTTTTGTTCTAAAGCTTCTAAAATTTCTTCTGGAGTGTGAATAATTCCTCCTGTTCTTCCAAAATGTTCAACAGGTACTTTGTGTTCAACAGAAAGTCGAACATCTTCTACCATTTGCCCTGCATTTAATTCAACACTTAAAATTCCTTTTACCTGATCAGCCAATTCAAATAGGGCCTGTTTTGGGTAAGGGAACAAAGTTATTGGGCGTAATAAACCCAGTTTTATTCCTTTTGCTCTTGCCAATTCAACGGTTTTTTGTGAAATTCTTGCACTTGAGCCATAAGCAACAATTAAATAATCAGCGTCATCGCAGTTTATTTTTTCGTAGCGTAAGTCCTCTTTCTCCATTTGTTCATATTTTTTCACTAATCGATGAACTCTGGCTTCCATTTTTTCAGATTTTAAATCGAGAGAAGTGATAATATTGCGTTCTCTTCCTTTTTTGCCGGTAACTGCCCAACTACCATTTTTTTCAATCAGCTCTTCGTTGGTCATTCTTGGTTTTTGTGGTTTAAGAATTACCTTTTCCATCATTTGGCCAATTAATCCATCGGAAAGAATTAAAACTGGAGCGCGATATTTAAAGGCAATATCAAAAGCATCTTCAACAAAATCGGCCATTTCCTGAACCGATGCCGGTGCTAAAACATAGAGTTTGTAATCTCCGTGTCCGCCACCTTTTACGGATTGAAAATAATCGGCTTGTGATGGTTGAATAGTTCCTAATCCTGGTCCGCCACGTACCACATTTACAATTACTGCGGGCAATTCTGCACCTGCCAAATATGAAATTCCTTCTAATTTTAGAGAAATCCCTGGGCTTGAAGATGAGGTCATTGCTTTTTTACCAGTACTTGCGGCGCCATAAACCATATTTATAGCAGCAATTTCGCTTTCGGCCTGTAAAACAATCATTCCTGTTCGTATTTCAGGACGTTCGGTCATTAAATATTCAATAATTTCTGTTTGCGGTGTAATAGGGTAACCGAAATAAGCATCAACTCCTGCCCTAATTGCAGCTTCAGCCAAGGCTTCGTTACCTTTCATTAATTTTAATTCTGACATTATATGCAATGTTTTAATGGTTATGCTAAAACTTTTACTCTATACACGGAGATTGCTCTGTCTGGACAAACAATACCACAATTTGTGCAGCCTGTACAAGCTTCAGGGTTTTTCATGTAGGCATAGTGATAGCCTTTTCTGTTGATGTCAGTTGACATGCCAATCACATCTTCTGGACAAACAGGAATACAAACTTCACACCCTTTACAGGTTTGTGTATCAACAACTATAGCTCCTTTTACTTTTGCCATATCAATAAATTTATATATGATTACTGTAGTGTAATTTTATTATCCTCAAAGATATTGATTGTTTATTGTAAAAAGAATGATAAATGTCAATACGAAAACGTTTTCTTATTCTTTTGAAAAGTTTTAAATAATTTGCCAAAAAAACACCCAACAGGGCGTTTTTATTGATAAAATTTAAAATGTAATTTGGGTTACATTGAAGTTACATTAATATAATGGTTTATATTTTGTTGGATTTACCTCATTCATAATACTATAAATTGCTTCAAAAATATCTTCTTCATTGGGTTTTGAAAAATAATCACCATCTGTTCCGTAAGCAGCTCTGTGTTGTTTTGCCGTTAAAGTAACTGGTTTGCTGTCTAAATATTGGTAAGCATTTTGTTTTTCCAAAATTTCATTTAATAAATAGGCCGAAGCGCCTCCGGGAACATCTTCATCAATAATAATTAATCGGTTTGTTTTTTGGATACTTTTTACCACATCTTTATTGTTGTCAAACGGAAGCAGGCTTTGTACATCAATAATTTCAATATCTATATCAACTTGTTTTAAGCTGTTTACAGTATCTTCCACAATTTTTAATGTGGAGCCGTAAGAAACTACGGTAATATCAGTTCCTGTTTTAATGGTTTCCACAAGTCCAATAGGCGTTTTAAATTCTCCTAAATTATTGGGGAATTTTTCTTTAAGTCGGTATCCGTTTAAATTTTCCACAATTAAGGCCGGTTCATCACATTCCAATAAGGTATTGTAAAATCCTGCTGCTTTTGTCATATTCCTCGGAACCAAAATATTCATTCCTCTTAACAAATGCACAATGGCGCCCATTGGAGATCCAGAATGCCAAATTCCTTCTAAACGATGACCTCGAGTTCGTACAATTAAAGGTGCTTTTTGTTTGCCTACGGTTCTGTAATGTAGCGTAGCCAGATCATCACTCATTATTTGTACGGCATAAAGTAAATAATCTAAATATTGAATTTCAGCAATTGGTCTCAATCCCCTCATTGCCATTCCAATTCCTTGTCCAATAATGGTTGCTTCTCTTATTCCGGTATCGGCAACACGAAGCTTCCCGTATTTTTCCTGAAGTCCAACAAGTCCCTGATTTACGTCTCCAATATTTCCTGAGTCTTCACCAAAAATAAACAAATCGTTATATTTTGCAAGCAGGATATCAAAGTTGTCTTTTATAATAACTCGCCCGTCAACCAGCTCTGCGTTTGCATCATAAGTTGGTAAAACTTCTTTAACGTGACTTACTTTTTTATCGCTTTGGCTGTATAAATAGGAGCTGTAATTTTTTTGTTCAGTTTTTAAATAATTAACAATCCAATGTTGAAGTTGTGTTTTTTCTGCAGATTTTTCTTCTCTTACATAAACAATGGCTTTTCTTGCAGCAATTAAAATATCTTTTCTTGAAGTATCAATAACAGCTGCCAAGTCGTTTTTTAATTTAATGATAAAAGGTTTGTTATGACTTTTTGCTGAAAGATTTTCAAGCAATTGCATCACTTTGGCTTTTTCTTCTTTAACCGGATTTAAAAAAGCGTTCCAAGCATCTCTTCTGGCCTGATTTACCTCTTTTTTTGCCTCTTTTTCAATTTTGATTAATTCTTCTTCTGCATCTATTAAGCGAAGAAGATTATTGTTGTTGTCTTTTAATTCAAATTCAATAATCCAATCGCGCATTTTTGCCAAACAGTCGTTTTGTTTTTCCCAAATTAAGCGCTCTTTAGATTTATATCTTTCGTGAGAGCCAGAAGTTGAATGGCCTTGAGGCTGCGTTAAATCTGTTACATGAATTAATATTGGCACATGTTCTTCTCGTGCTATTTTTGCAGCTTTATTGTAAATGGAAATCAGCTGAGGATAATCCCAACCTTTTACCACAAAAATTTCAAATCCGTTTTCGGTTTCAGTGCGTTGAAATCCTTTTAATATTTCAGAAATGCTTTCTTTGGTGGTTTGAAATTTTGACGGTACCGAAATGCCGTAATCATCATCCCAAACACTGATAATTATAGGAACCTGCAATACGCCAGCAGCATTTATGGTTTCAAAAAACAATCCTTCTGAAGTACTTGCATTTCCAATTGTTCCCCACGAAATTTCATTTCCGTTGTTTGAGAATTTTGGATTTTTTAATTCAGGAATATTTCGAAACATTTTTGAAGCTTGGGCAATTCCCAGCATTCTGGGCATTTGTCCGGCTGTTGGCGAAATGTCACCGGTGGAATTGTATTGTTCAGTTAGGTTTTTAAAATGACCATTCTCGTCTAAACTGTGCGTAGCAAAATGTCCTCCCATTTGCCTCCCGCCCGACATTGGCTCGGCATTAATATCAGCATGAGCATATAAACCAGCAAAAAATTGTTGAGGCGTTAATTCGCCAATGGCCATCATAAAAGTTTGATCGCGGTAATAACCTGATCTGAAATCCCCTTTTTTAAAG
>JBAZGP010000192.1:0-6863 GCA_041652835.1 Lutibacter sp.
TTCAAAAGCTTAAAGTGTTAAAACTTTATACTTTATACTTTGTACTTTCAACCTAAATCTTAAGGTGGTTATAGCGATAGGGCTCACCTCTTCCCATCCCGAACAGAGAAGTTAAGCCTATCCGCGCAGATGGTACTGCAGTAATGTGGGAGAGTATGTCACCGCCTTTCTTTTGAAAAACCTTCAACTTTATGTTGGAGGTTTTTTTTTGAATTTAATTTAAAATTCTTTACACCTCTTTATAAAATATCACTTTTTTAGGGCTCAACACAAAAAGTTGTGGATTAACAAAAAAAGGTAGAACTTTGAAATTAAAATTTCTATGTCCTCAGATACATTATTAGCGATTACCAACTTATTTTGTGGTAATTAACAAATAGATATAGAAATCTATTAAATTCTTCTGTATAGAATTGGTATCATTTATTTTCTTTTTATTGTTTTATTTTATAAGAAGCTTTGCTTTTCATTTTTAATGTCATAGACGCTATTATAAAATATATAAATGCTAATAACCATAAGTGATTCCATTCATTTAAAACTTCCATAAAAGAGGCTTCCATTTGCGTTAATTTCACAAAGCCGGTTATTCCTGGAGTTGATGGAATTATTTTGGATATTAATTGATAGAATACTGAAAACCCTTCCTTTGGAAAAGATAAACCACTGAGCATCAAAGATGGAACAGAAAGCAATACCAAAAAGAGAATAGAATCCTCTCTTCTTTTGAAGAAAGAACTTATAGCAATTCCTAAAAAAACCACGGAAAATATGTAGGGAACTAAAAAGAAATAAACAACAAACAAGGAGGATCGAACAGGAATTGAAAATAGGGTATAAACTATTCCTATTTGAATTGGGATAATAACTATGAAAATTGCGGTGTATAAACACGCTTTTGCTAACAATACAGGTATGGTTCCTCCTTTGTGTAATAACCTTGGAAAATGTTTATGTGTGGATTTCTCCTCTCGTCTTGATCCTCCTAAAATACCAATTCCCATTAACAACACCAATTGTACAATTAAGGCTGTTATCATAGGTATTATATAAGTTGCGTAACCAGCTGAAGTATTAAATAAACTTGTTGATATCGCTTGTATTGGCGTATAATTTTGTTTTGCTTGATCGAATGAAATGCCTTTAGCCATCTGTCTTTTTATAGCAATACCAGCACTATAATAACCATTAATTACTGAAACGTCTCCTAACACTATTTTATAAAAAATCATATTAGAAGCATCCGAAAAAGTAGTAATATTTGTTTGCTTACCACTACGAATATTTTTCTCAAAATCTTTTGGAATAATTACAATTCCCATTACTTTTTTTGAATAATAAGCAACTTTAGCTTCTTGTAAATCAGTATAAGTTGAAATAACTTTTGTTCCTTCAGTAGCATCTAACATCGCTGTATAATCTCTACTCATTTTTGAAGCATCCTGATTCACCACTGCAACAGGTACTTCTGTTACAACCTGATTTGAGTAAATATAGGTGTACACAACCAAAATAAGAATAGCCACAGAAAGGAAGGTCATAATGACCGCTTTATCATTTTTTATTGCATTCCATTCAGTTGAAAATGCATTCCAAAAAGAGATTTTAGCTTTGTAATATGTTTTAAATAGATTTTTCATTATTAAATATGATGATTAAATACTCCTTTTTCAAATAGAGCTTTTAGTTTAAACCAACTTAAGAAAAGTGGTGAAATACATAAAATTACCAAAACTAAAATTGACTTGAATGAATAAAATACAGGAAAGCCTCTTTGAGATTGATCTAACAATAATTCAAAAAAATGAGTGAACGGAAAAATTTGACTTAACCATTGTAATACTTTTGGCATTCCAAAAATAGGGAAAGTAATTCCTGAAAAAGATAAACTTACCGCAGCAAAACCAGAACCAATTGTTAGTGCTTCTCTAAAACTATTACTAAAAGCAACAAAAAATAATGCAAAAGATTGATTGCCTAAAATTAACAGTATTAAACCTGCCAGTACTGTTATTTTACTTCCAAAAAATGGAAAATCTTGCCAAACATACATACTAAAAAGCATAACAATGCCAACCAATAAAAACCAAACTGTATAAGGCAATACTTTTCCTGCAATTACAGCTAATAAATTTCCATTTGTAATACTTAATAATTTATTTCCTTTACTGTATTTTAAATCCACACCAAAACAGTAAATGGTTGTTAGCATTACAAATATTTGGAAAAACATAGCTAAAAATCCAGTATTTAAATAGTAGGAATAATTTGTATATGGATTTGACAGTACATTATTATTGGCCACAATTGGTTGATAATTAATAATTGCCTGTTGCATTGAAATTCCTTGTTTTCGTTGCTTTTCAATGTTAACTCCTGCCGAAATAGTTCCAATAACTTTTCTAAAAGCTTTATATTCTAAACCACCAGGCAATAATAAATTACTATTGTACTGATTTATAACACTAACTTGTTTTCCGCTTTTTAATTCGGCTCCAAAATTTTGTGGAATCGTAATTACTCCGTACACCTTTCCCAATCGCACTAACTCTTCTCCTTTTTGCTGACTAATAGGGAAAAAATCAACTTCAATCTCTGGTGTCGCATTTAGTTGAGCAATCACATTTCTTGAAATGGAGGAATGATCTAAATCGACAACAGCAACTGGTAAATTACGAGCAACACCTTCGCTTAAAAGCGTATTAAAAAATAAAATTGAAACAAAAGGCAGAATAACAGCAAAAATAAAAGTAGACTTACTATTAAATAATAGGGCTATTTCTCGTTTTGCAATTCGTAAAGAAGGTTTCATTTTACTCATTAAATTGAGAATAATCAATTAAAATACTCATACCAGGCCTTAATTCAACTTCCTTAGAAACGGGTGAAGCTTTAATTTCAAAAGTTCTAACATCAAAATCTCCAGTTGCCTTGGTAGCATTCCAAGTGGCATAATCACCTAATACAGCCACATAATATATTTTAAAGGTTACTTTCTTATTATTCAGTGCAGGTATAGTGGCATCAAATTCTGCTTCTTTTTTAAAGTTAGAAAGACTCGTTTCTTTAATATTTAAAATAGCATAACAATTTGTTAAATCCACTAAATGCACAACAGGATACCCAGCGCCAATTAATTCGCCTTTTTCAGGTAAAAAATTTAAAACTTCAGCATCAATAGGAGCAATAATATTTCGTTCATTTTTATAACTTTCCAATTCAGTTAAAGCACCATCGGCTTGTTTAACCAATGCTGTTGCAGCTGCAATATCTTCACTTCTAGCTCCTTTTAATGCCATTTGATACACGCTTAAAGCAGCTTCCTGATCTTTAAACGCCACTTCTTTTTTAGCGAATATTTCATCGCGTTGCTGTTCTGAAATTACACCATCCTTAAACAAATTCTCCATACGCGCATATGTTTTCTTCATCACATATGCTGCTGCGGTTGCTTTTTCATAAACACTTTTTGCGGCTCTAATTTCCTCTATTCTTGCACCATTAGTTGCTTTATTTTTTTGAGAATTTGCAGCTTCTCTTAATGCCAAAGCTTGTTGCTCTTTAGCCATAATTTCAGGACTTTCCAGCGTTGCTAACAATTGTCCTTTTTTCACACTTGCACCCTCTTTTACTTCAAAAGTATTTATACGTGTGGGTATTTTAGCGGATAAATATATTTCCTTGGCTTCAATTCTCCCCTGTAACACGACAATTTTAGGTTTTGTTAAAAGCCAAACACCTGTAAGTAATAAAATTGAAATAATTACGATGCTAATAAGTGATTTTATAAATTTTGGATTCCTCATTTTATTATTAATTTTGATTCAAGAATATTGCTGTTTTTCCTGTAAGTACCATGAGCTCTCCATAAGCAACATTGTACTCGTACAAGGCTTTAATTTTATGTAATTTAATTTCGGTTAATTTTAGTGTAGCGTCTACAACTTCAAGCGAGGTGCCTGTACCTTCATCAAAAGCTCTCGTTCGCATAAATTTTAATTTATTTGCAAAAACTTCATCTGCATTTAAACTTTCAAATTGTTCCAATTCTTTTTGCATTGTGTTATACAATTTTTCAGTATAAGTTGCTAGGTTTAATCGTGCTTGTTTATCCATTTCTTCAATTTGAGAAACTTTATATTTTGATGCTTTAATTTTATGTTCGCTTTGAAAACCATTAAACAACTCCCATTGCGCACCGATACCTACAAACCATTTGGTGTCAATTAAAGGTAAATTATCTTTCCAAAAAACGTATTTGCCAAAAATGCCAACCTTAGGAAAATAATCACTTTTTTCAACTTTCACACCGACTTCTGCCAACTCAAGATTTTTTTCTAAAGCTTTTAATTGTTTATTTTCAATTAGCATTTCATCTTGAAATTCTTTTAATGATTTCATAACAGTTGGCGCAGTAAATGAGGTTGAAATAGCGGGAAGGACTTGTATACCAATTAAATTTTGTACCGCGGTTGTCGCTAAGGAAATATCTTTTTTAGCGGCTAATAATTCTCTGTTCGCATTGGATAGTGCTACTTTAGCATTTAAAGTTTCTACTTCTGGAATCATTCCATTTTCAAAAAACTTAGTGGCTTGGTTATTATGAAGTAATACCGTTTCATAGACTTCTTTTCGCAAATTTTCAGCCTCAATTGCTAACTTCAATTTAAAATAATAAGTTATTAAATTTATAGTTAATTCATCTTCTTTTAATTGATGATGATTTTCTGATAAATTTAATTTTATTTCAGAAGCTTTATTTGCTGCATTAATTTTTCCCCCGGCAAAAATTGGCATAGAAATATCAACAGTAGCAAAACCCAAATTTTTTTCTTGCAATGTAAAATTCCAATCTCCCAACACTAATTCAGGATTTGGAATTTGCAATAAACCACCAACCATATCTCTTGGTGCATTTAAATCGGCTGTAATATCCTCATCTAACCTTAAATAAGTTCCTGAAATACCTACTGTTGGTAATCTTAAACCTTTAGTTGCTTTATGTTCTTCTTCCATTGCTTTTACTTCAAACATAGAAGCCTTTGCATCACCATTTTTAGCCAACATAAATTCATGAGCTTCTTTTAAGGTAAGTTCTTGCGCATTTGCAAAACCGCCCAGCATTAACAGGCAATAGACCAAATTTTTATTGAATGGCGTTAAAACCATTTTTTTAATAGATAAATTCATTACTTTATATTTTTAAAAAATTCAAAATGTTTTTCGTTAAATAAGTAACATCCTCATTGGTTGTTTCTTGTCCATCAAAAATATTTTTCCTTTTAAAGTTTATATAATCTACTGGGTAAACAAAAAGGTGATAATACAATTGGTATAAGCTAATAGTTGTTGAAATTTCACCAGACGCAATCCCAATCCTTTTAATATGGTCCATTAAAAGGGTGCTTTTTTCTTTAATTTCATCCATCGCTAAAAAATTATCATTATGAAGTAATTGATAAAAAAATTTAGAAGCAATAGGTTCATTCAAATAATAAACAACCCTATTTTGAACAAACGATTTAATTAAGGGTTCTATACTTGTTTGATTCAAAGCCAGTAAAAATTCTATTTCTTTATATAATGAGTTTACCTTATCATAAAACAAATTATTTATGAGATCTTGCTTTCCTTCATATATTCTATATAGATAGCCGCCACTTACATTTGCGTTTTTAGCAATCATTGCAATTGTTGTTGACTCAATTCCATTTTCAACAATTGTTTGCATAGTTGCTTCCTTAATACGTTGTATTTTATCTTCATCTATTTTACGTGCCATATTCTATGTTTTTAAAACCGAATACAAATGTATGAATAAATGTTCATTCATTTATGATAATTTAAAAAAAAGTGATTATCTTTAGTGAAATTGACGAAATAAAATAAGTATATACTTAGTTTATACAATTAATTAGTTTTATTTTGTCATCTGAAATATGAAAAAAACTATTCAATTATTGACTTTTGTTTCTATCAGCACATTTGCAGGTTTTACTGCTGGTTTTGGTTTAAAAACGAATGAATTTAAATTAAGGATTTGAAAAATATTACGATTGCCATAGATGGGTTTTCTTCAACAGGAAAAAGTACCATAGCCAAAGAGTTGGCAACTAAATTAAAATATGTTTATGTTGATTCTGGTGCTATGTATAGAGCTGTTACCTTATATGCTATGCAACATAATTTGATAACTGAAAATTTCTTTGACAAAGAAAAATTGATTTCAAATTTGAATGAAATTAACCTCACTTTTAAATTTAATCCTTTACTTGGATTTGTTGAAATGTATTTGAATAACATCAATGTTGAGCAAGAAATTAGATCCTTGGATGTTTCCAACTTTGTTAGTAAAATTGCTGAAGTTTCTGAAGTTAGAAGAAAACTGGTTGAGCAACAACAAAAAATGGGTATGAACAAAGGAGTAGTAATGGACGGCAGAGATATTGGTTCCGTCGTATTTCCAAATGCAGAGTTGAAACTGTTTTTAAATGCTTCTGCGGAAAAACGTGCTAAAAGAAGGTATAATGAATTGCTTAAACGGGGTGATAAAGTAACTTATGATGAAATATTGAATAATGTGGTCTATCGAGATCATATTGATTCTACAAGAGAAGATTCACCTTTAATTATTGCTAAAGATGCCATTGAAATAGATAATTCTGATATGACAAAAGAAGAACAGTTTGAAATAATTTATAAAATTGCACTTGAAAAAGTCAATGATTCCTAAGGAATATTCAAATATTTATGTGTTTGCAGGGATACCTTCCAAGTAGGATTTTTCATCACATAATCTACAATTAAAGGCATCATTTTTTCTCGGTTACTCCATTCTGGTTGTAAAAATAATTCACATTTAT
>JBAZGP010000193.1:0-6832 GCA_041652835.1 Lutibacter sp.
GAAATAACTTTCACAACTGGACAAAAGGATTAGAAAGACCTTTTGACAAAAAACTAACTGAACTAATGACCGAAACAACAAAGTTTTTAGTTCAAGAAACAAATGCTGTTGTAGGATATACGCAAAGCGATGAAATTACTTTAGTGCTTTATTCAGGTAATAGAAAAAGTGCAATTTACAATGATGGTAAAAAGCAAAAGATATTATCAAAACTTACTGCAAAGTGCGTAAACTTCTTTAATGAAAAGCGTAAAGAACTTTTACCGACACACGATAAAATTGCTGTATTTGATTGTAGAATTTACCAAACACCGACATTACACGATGCTTGTGTTCAATTATTGTGGCGTGAAAACGATGCTACTAAAAACAGTATTTCAATGTTGGCTCAAAGTTTATTCCCACACAAACAAATGCAAAACCTTAACGGTAATAAAATGCAGGACAAAATGATGCTTGAAAAAGGTGTAAATTGGAATGATTTAGAGGTTAAGTTAAAACGTGGTACTTATGTAAAACGTATTAAGACTTCAAAGCCATTTACAGCAGATGAATTGAAAGACTTACCGCCAATGCACCAAGCACACAAAAATCCAAATTTGATTATTGAAAGGTCGGTTATTAAAGAAATTGAATATCCAATATTCAGTAAGATTGGAAACAAAGAAGATGTCATTTTTTTCGATGCTGAACCAATTTTGAATGTGTCGGATGGTGTCGCTTAAAATGGCAGGTAACGTTGAAAATATATGTCAGGTTGGGAGTTTGAAAAGCCGACCTGTCATAATTGAACGAATACCCAACTTGCATATATTTTGTGTTGTGTATCAGGCTTTTATTTTAACAATTAAAAACACTTTAATTTATGAAAAAATTTGTTTTAACACTATCAAAATACTTTCCTAAAACTCACAAGCGAGCTGGGGAAAGTACCGATTTTATTAAAAAACTCGTTTGTTCATTATCATGCCCTGGCGATTGTTCTATTTGTGATATTGACCAAACAAAATTCAAGAAAATACATACAATTAGGGCTAATTATGAATTATGGACTAAACGTATAGACCAAATTCAAAAAGGAGAAGCAAGATTATCGATTCGTTACTGGTCTGGAAAACCTTATAATTCTCCACAAGTTCAAATTCACGAATTAGACAAGTATTCCGATATTGGGATTCAAAAGCTTGAATTTTCAGCAAGTGGAATAATAGGGATGATTCGTATAGATAACGAATTCCCTGATGTTTCTATTGCTGATATAGCCGTAAACGATGGGTTATCATACCTTGACTTTAAAGAATGGTTTAAAAATTATGACTTGTCAAAGCCGATGGCAATTATCCACTTTACGGGAATGCGCTATTAAGCTTGTACACAACGCTTTTATAAACGCAGTTTTTTCAATTGCGTTTATAAAACTGTTAGCAAACCGTTTTTTTCTTATTATTAAATACGTGCAATAATGGTCAAAAAAAGCCTATAATGAGCCTGTAAATGATATGTTTACAAATTCAATTATATATTTACATATCATTTTTACACGATTATGCAAAACACCGTTATTGCTGCTCCAATTAGTAAACACAAAGATTACATCCTAAAACAGTGGGTTGCGTACATCATTGAGCATTATATCAACGATGTTCATTCGGTGTTGTTGGTAGATAATACAACCAATGACAAGGAATATCACAAACAAATTCGCAAACTCATTCCCGAATGCTACCGTGAAAAATTTATTGTTGTTTACGAGCCGGGTAATGCTAAAATGCATATTACCGAAAAACTGCTTTTATCGCAGCAATACATACAACGGTATTGCATTGAGCGAAATTTGAATCTGTTTTTTATAGAATGCGATATTTTCCCACCAAAGGATTTAACTCAGCGGTTCAATTCAATAGTAGCAATGAAACAGCTACGTAATTCTATTATTGGATGCATCTATTTCACAGGATCAAAAGAAGGTAGTTTTGTGCCATTTGTGCGTACTGGAATAGTTGGCAATTTTAAAATAATGAACATATTCTCACCCGATGATTTCTTTCTAAAAATAACGGGTAATATTGAGCGAATAGATACCGTTTCATTCGGCTGCACATTTATTCCTCTATCTATACTCAAGGCAATTCCTTTTAGACTTGGAAAGCAAGATAGACTTGCTTTTTCCGATACATTCTATTTCGAAGATTGCATTATTAATAAAGTTCCCTGCTATGTTCATAGCGGAATTATATGTAAACACGTAAATCAAAGCTGGTCGCAATATGTTTAAGATACCAAAACCCAAAGAACCAAAAATGCCGAATGAATTCATACTTCATCCGCAATCATGTGAATTAATTATAGTAGAATTATGCAAGAAACTAGCGTTTTGGCGTTTTGTTTTACGGCTAACTCCCAAAAGATGGAAGTACGGTGTAAACAATAATATTTTTCGCCTAGAAACGGAAATACTGGCAAAAAGGAATTTTATAAACGAGTATAAAAAACGTTGTAAATAATAATAAAATGGAAATAAATAAAGGACAAACATACTCATTGAGACTGAATGAGGAAACCGACACAATTAATAAAGCCTTGGAAGGTAACAATTGTACAACCTTCAGAGAACTTTTTGTATTTCTTGCAAAAAAGGCAATGGATCCAGGAGTAAATAATAATTCCGAACTGGAAAAAGAAATTGAGGATTTGAAAGCAATAAACAAAGGCTTGGAATCCTACAAAGATACTTTACTGAATCAAATTACAGAATGTGAGCAAACTATTGAGAATTTGAAACAAGATTATTCCGATAATGTTGATGAAATAAAAGCTATACGTAACCAAGCCAACGAAAACGGCAATATTGCCACTTCGCTTCAGCTAAAACTTGAAGGTACCATAAAACCGCTTCCCGGTGTGTTGGCAATTCTGAACAAAATTGCCGAAAAACTCAATTGCACTCCTGCCGATGTTGTTAATGACTATGTGATAAAATACAACGTAGAGCAAAGAGCAGCACTCTTTCACCCTTTTTATTTATCAAAAATAGAAGCAACCGAAATAATCAAATCAAACATTTAAGCCATGCTAGGAATGATAATGAAAATGCTTCCCAAAGATGTTGATAAGAAGCTCGAAGAAATCATAAAAACATCATTAACCGAAATAGAATGTCCAACACATCTTAAACCAGGTTACCTGATCATTGAAAAAGAAAGTACGGTGTACTTGTGTCACATCAATTACAATCCGCAAACCGATAAGGTTGAAAAGATTGTGAAAATTTCGAAATTCGGTGAGTTTATCAAAGAATTATTATCTAAAATGGGATAAAATGGCACTACTAGATGAAATACATAACGAACCTCAAGACATTAACGAGCCGTATCAACTCAGCAACGCTGCAAATGTTACCGATTTATTGGACGAAATGGATTTGCCTGTAGAGCAATTCGAGCAAAACAATAGTTCAAGTTCATCCATCATAGACGAACCACAAACCGCTGTTGAAGAAAACAAAGAAAGCGACCTCACCAGTGCGTTTCTCGTTTTTGCAATCGACAAAATAGTTGACCAATCTTGCAAACTAATCTCTAAAGATAGGGATCACGATTTTTCAATGAGTGCTTCCGAACGCAAAGATTTGGAAAGTCAGGCAAAGGCAATGATGAAAGGGAAATCCGTTATGCCTCCTTGGGCTAGATTTGCAACAACTGCACTCATGATTATCGTTGCCAAAGGATTTGAGGCTTACGAACTCAAAAAAGAACGTGACCTTCGCATACAAGCCGAAACCGACAAAAACGAAGCCCTAAAACGAGTTGCGGACTTAGAAAAAGAAATTGCGGAAATGAAAAAAACAGCTGCATAATGAGACAAGCCAAATGTATTGCTTTGCTCGGGCAAAACGGGACAGGCAAAACGCATTTAATTCAAAATGAAATTTTACCAAAACGTGAAAGTGGTTTGATACTCACACCCGATGGTGATACAGCTTGGAACAATCTTTTGAACACAAAATATAAAACCGAAACAAATTATCAACTTTGGGATGAACCTCGATTAATGACCTCTAATTCTGCAAAATCTGAAATGTTCAAAATTTTGAAGGAAAGTAAAGGCTATACTATTATTCCTATGATCAAGAATAAAAAGTATCTGAATAATGTATTTGAGGCTATATATTATTGCTTTCACAACGGTTTTTTGATTTTCGATGATTCGAATTTGTTCCTTCCTGCAAACATAGACGGCATAGATTGCCTACATAGCATTTTTGGGAGACGTAGGCAAATGATGGCAGATATTATTTTAACTGCACATTCATTCCGGGACTACAATCCTGGTTTCATATCCTACACATCGGAAATTGTACTATTCAAAACTTCCGATCATCCCGAATTGCGAAAATCTAATTTTGGGAATGACCTTTATAATACTGTTCTTTCTGCTTTCTTAAAGGTGAAAGAACAGTATGTGAACGACAGACACGCTAAGGCAGTGATAAAATTAAGATAGATATGAACTGGTACAAAAGTTTAGACATTCATACTCGAATAAACGTAAAAGCATGTTTTGAGCTATTGACTGGAACTAAGTTTGGAGATTTAGCATTTATGTTCACATTTCAAGAACGCATTAATATTATGTATAACAAACTTAAGAAAGAAGGATTTGAAATTCAAAGCATTGAAATAATATAAAAATGACCTCCACAAAATCCATATCCAAATCCGAACTAGCCATTATACTTGGCGTTTCAATATCTACTATTAAGACAATACTAAACATAGAGATTTTTGAAAAAATTGAACCTCTTGGATATATCAAGGGAAACAAGATTATACGGGGGAGAGTGCTAGAATATATAAAAAACGAATTATGCTTTACGGATGCCGATATTTTGGAGGTTAAAAAGCCCCGAAGCTATGAAAAATAAAGGTTGATTTAGGTTTTATGTTTATTATTGGTTGTATCTGAGCCGTGGGAATTTTTCCACGGCTTTTTTTGTTCCCATAAAACACCGTCAAACGTTTATAAACGTTGACATTAGACAATATTACGCCCATGCCGTTGCTATGCGTTAAATCTTCTTTAGTTCCCTCCAAACTTTGTCCATCTCAAAAAATATTGGAAAACATTAAAAATCAAAAAATTTCATACCCATGAAAAACATTAAAACAGCTAATGTAATGTTGATAGTAGTTGTAGTACTGCTAGTTACATCAATCGCAATTCAGTGGAACGCCCACAAAACCGAAACAAAAGCATTCTTCGGAAAAAAGAAATAACCCAAACAATAAAATCATAAAAAAAAGTATAGAAATGTTAACACCACAAGAAAGAGCTGCAATGAATGCTGCTCAGAATTTTCAAGGAAATTCACAAGGAATACAAGCAGTTGATGTGCTTGGAATAAAAGGATTTAATGGTAGTGATGATTCGCTTTCAGGTAAAGAGTTTTCTGTTACTATCGCAAACGCTGGAACATCAGCAACTGATGTTTTAGTTGCAGTATTCGCAGGCCCTTACGAATCGGTTAACGCAATTCGTGATAACGTAGGTTCAACACCAGCTGCAATAGTAGTTAATGGAAACTTCATTACAACTACAAACGCTGTTGTATCGGCAAGTTCTACAGACTGTAGTATTGATGCCGTTCAAGGATTGTTGAAGCGTAATCGTGCAATGGTATTGAAATCAATAAAGATTGAGGCAGACAATGCAGATGCATTGTCCAAAGCACTCGAATATCATGAAGTTGATATTAATGGTGCAACTCGTAGAGAGGTGAGAAAAATGTCTTCTGGTAAATCGTCTCAATCAACCGATGACAAACGAGCTGAGTTAGTTTATACAGGAATGGCAGAACCTCTAATCTTAAGTGGTGAGAGTGTTATACTTGCAACTATCAAAGCTGGACGTACTGTAACTCTTACTTTTGTAGTTGACATGAGTATATCTCAATCAGCTGCATTGAGTGCTATTTATGTGAAAAACAAACGTAGATAATGGCAAAGCCAAATAAAATACAAGGACTACAAAACCTTATGTTTGCAGTTAAAAAAAGCAATCCGAAAGGGTTGCTTTTTTTATACGATAAATATTTATTAGGTAATCCAAACACCGATTTGTACCCCGAAATAACTTTTATCTCAGCCTTTCAGCAATACGGGAAACCGTTTGCCGATGACTACGCAAAAGTTATTCTAAACCCTGCAAAAGTGAAATATGCTTGGGGAGATGGTGACATAGGAATGGACGACTTAAACACTTTATCCGAAACCCTGCAAGATGTAGGTACTTGGTGTACAGGCGTTGGAACGGTTGCCGATGCTGCAATCACTACCGACAAGGAAAAAGCCGATGCAGCTGCTAAACTCGAAGAAAAAGCAGCGGAAGAAAAAAAGGTGGAGGATAAATCCAAAACCTATCTATATACAGCAATTGGAGTAATTGGATTCCTGTTGTTGGTTGTAATTGTTCTAAAATTCAAAAAATAAAAAATTTCTCGATCATGATTTACAATATTAAAAATTATTATACAACTGGGCTTCCAGACTTTAACGGGAAACTAGTAATTGTACTTTCTCAAAGCGAATATCCAACAATAGATATTGTTGCTGGTGATAAGGTTAAAACAATTGCCTCTGCATTTGGTACAGAAAACAATAAATCGCACACAGTTTTAGCGGTTGTTTCAAAAGATGGTTTTTGGACTATATACACCGACACAACCAAGCAAACTCCAAGTATTAAAAATACTGGAACTATCGAAGTTAAGAAAGTAATGAGCGCAACCGATATCACCAATATTGGTTCATCATCTGCAACCTCTGCAACCGCA
>JBAZGP010000194.1:0-6819 GCA_041652835.1 Lutibacter sp.
TTTGTTCCTCCCATAAAATCACAAGGTATAAAAACAAAACTTACCGAATGGATATCAACCAATGTTGATGATATTTCTTTTGAAAGATGGGTAGAGCCTTTTATGGGTACGGGGGTTGTTGCATTTAATGTTAGACCCAAAAAAGCACTTCTATGTGATAGTAATCCTCATTTAATTAGATTTTACAACGCAATTAAAGATAAGGAAATAACAAGTGGTATTGTAAAAAGACATCTTACGGAAGAAGGAAAAAAATTATTAGATAGTGACGGTAAATATTATTATGAGGTAAGAACAAGATTTAATCTTGAAGGAAACCCTCTTGATTTTTTATTTTTAAGTCGTTCTTGTTTTAATGGGATGATGCGTTTTAATCGAAAAGGTGGGTTTAACGTACCATTTTGTAAAAAACCAAATAGATTTGCTCAAGCACTAGTTACTAAAATTACAAATCAAATAGAAAATATATCTCAAATTATTGAAAATGGTGATTACACATTTAAACATCAAGATTTTAAAGAGACTTTAAATGAAATAAAATCAACTGATTTAGTTTATTCAGACCCCCCATATATTGGAAGACACGTTGATTATTTTGACTCTTGGACAGAAGAAGAAGAGATAATTTTGAATAATGGATTAAACAAGTCAAATACTTCATTTATTCTTTCAACTTGGTTGAGTAATAAATATAGAACAAATGATTACGTATTCTCAGTTTGGAAAAAGTGTTTTGTTTCTACAAAGGAACATTTTTATCACGTTGGTGGGAAAGAAACAAATAGAAATGCTGTATATGAAGCTTTATTATCAAACATTAAGTTAAAAAATAGTATCTCAAATTCTGAAATGTTTGAAAGAATTAAATTAAATCAATCACAATTGACAAGTGAAGTGAAAAACTATAACATTCCACAACAATTAACTTTAATACTTGAAGAACCACGACAAAGACCAACAGCTATTTGAGTAAAAGCAAAATCCAACAAATAATCATCCTCGTATAAAATTAGTAGGTTACACCCGAAGTCTCCAGCACATAACAGCTGCTTGACTATATGGCGGTCTTAGTGCTTTTAAGACAAATGGTGGGTAAGGGAAAAATTGTGCTTTCTAAAAAAGTGAGTACGGAAACTCCGCCACATCGCCAAGCAGCAAAACGTTATGCCCAAGTTTTGAAGTTCACGCTTCGGAAAAGAGTAAATGTGAAGTTTAAAATATCACTTCGATAAAAAATTCGAATGGACGACAATATAAATAGAATTTAAAATGAAATTTTTTACACCTTTAATATTAATTCTTATCATAAATTATTCATTTTCTCAAAATAATGACACCTTAATAAAATATAATTTAGACACTACTTTTTATAAGTATTTAAATAATTTAAAAGAAAGTTGTTTAAATAAAGATACTGCAAATCTTCATAAATTATTGGGAGATGAGGCAGTTGGTTTTTCCTGTTATGGTGCAGAAATGCCAGACCCTAAATATGATACAGATTGGTTAATATTTTCAAATCATTTTGACCTTGCTAATAATCCAAATGAAAGCGATTTTTGGGATTTGTTTTTAAAAATAAGTAAGGATGGATTTTATTTTGATCAGAAGACGAATACATATGAAGTACCTTCTTCTCATTATTGGAAAGGACCATATTTTTATGGAGCAGCTAAATTTAAATTGTACGAAAAAGTTTTCATATCTGATTCAGTTGAAATATTAGTTGGTAACCAAATTTCGACAGCGACAAAACAAAAAATAAAAACATCAAAAATTATAGAAAATCAAGAATATCCATATCGATTTACCTTTGTAAGTAATGACCTATCTTTGTGCTATGAAAATGAAAAAGAAATTGGTTTTGTTTCAAATAAAGATATAATTTATTGGAATTTTCACTTAGCATTTGAAAAAAGAAATAATAATTGGACACTAACTTTTTACGAAGTTTGCGACTGAAATTGGAGTGATAGAAAATTGGTAGGTTACACAAATAAAAAACCAGGGCATAACAGCTGCTTAAAGATATGGCTTATATTAGTGCGTTTAAGACAAATGGTGGGTAAGGGAAAAATTGTGCTTTCTAAAAAAGTGAGTGCGGAAACTCCGCCACATCGCCAAGCAGCAAAACGTTAACAGCAATGACGAACAGAACCCAAAACATATTGATATTCATGATATTATTTATGGCGAATATTTCCATTTGTCAAAATAATTATAATGATCTATATTTTGCAAAACTTAAAGGGAACGTGAAAATTTGCTCAACAACAACAGAATCATTTGATTCGACAAGTTTCTATTTTGGACACCTAAAGAAAGTGGTAAGTTCATACAACCCGAACGGAAATTGCTATTATGAAACAGAATGGATTGATACTAGCATCATACAAAAAAGAGAAATTATTTTCGACAATGTAAATGGAATTGAAAAAAGGATAAGAAAGATAACTACCCATTCGGCTGATACAATAAATAAAAAAATCAGTTATTATCATTTTGATGAGCTAGGGTTTGATACATCTATCGTTGTCTGTAGTCTTGATAGTTCATATTTTATGTTGTATAAACATGAAAAAAATAATTTTGGACTGAGAACAAAAGGAACTGAAATAAATCCAAAAAATGGTCATGTCAATTATTCATTTGAAATTTATTATTCAATGGATAAAGTAATTGACTCGATAACTTATAAAAATGGAACAGTGAATTATACAGAATATTACATTTATAAAGATAAAAATGACGTTGCACAAATCTATTATTCAGATGGTGGTTGCACTCAATTTGAGTATTACAAATGTACGTCTTCAAACTAAAGTGGACTTTTTCTTAGTTGGGGTTTCCTGTTAATTCAAAACTAAACTATTTTTCTCATTTTTCGATTTTTCGGTCATTTTAAATTGCTGATATTCCATTCTTCGGTTGTGCAAAGAGACTCTTTTTAGCCTTTCTCTTTCCTTCAAGATCAGGTCTCCTCTGCCATAGTAAACATCTGCTGGTGTAAGGTTTTTTAAGGACTCATGATAGCGTTCATTATTGTAACGATGAACGAACTTTTCAAGAGCTTTTTCTAACTCTTCAGGAGCGTAATAATTGTCAAGTTTCACCACATTTTTCATTGTTCTGTGATACCGTTCGATTTTCCCTTGTGTTTGCGGATGCATCGGTCTACCATGAACTTGCTGGATTCCAAGATCGTCCTTGAGGTAGGCTTTTAAATCTGAAGCAATGTAGCAAGAACCGTTGTCTGAAAGTAGTTTTGGACGCTGTTTTGTTATCAATTTGGCTTTTCTGATTGCTCTATCCATCGTTCTTTTTACATCTTCTGATTTCATGTTTGCACAGAGCTCCCAATGAACGATATAACGGCTGTAATCGTCTAAAACTGTGCTTAGGTAATACCAACCCCAACCGGTAAAGGGCTGCTTTTTTGCGACAAGTTAAAAATAGAGTTTTAACTTTAAATAGAGCAAAAGAGTATGAAAAAGTCAAAATTTACAGAAGCCCAGATCTTGAAGGTGTTAAAAACACAGGAAGAGGGTAAAAAAGTGAGTGAGATCTGCCGCGATTACGGTATCTCTGAACCAACATTCTATAATTGGAAGAGCAAGTATGGCGGTATGACATTGTCGGAGCTTCAGAGAGTCAAGGAATTAGAAGCAGAAAATGCACGTCTAAAACGCTTGGTGGCAGATCTTTCATTGGATAACCAAATTCTTAAAGAGGTAAATTCAAAAAAGTGGTAACGTCTTATCAAAAAGAGCAATGCTTAGCTTTTGTGCAAGAAGTCTTTCCAGAGTTAAGTCATGCTAAGACGTGTAAACTGTTTAATTGCTCGAGAACCAATCGGTATTACAAAAAGCTAATGCCACAGAAGGATGCTGTTGTGAAAGAAGCAATCAAAGATGTCATTGGTACTAGTCGATTGGGAAGAAAAAAAATAATCGTGAAGGTTCAAAAAAAGCATCCCCACATGGGAGCATCTAAAATTCGACGAGTATATGAAAAAGAAGGTTTTTCATTGTATAAAAGGATGAAGAAGAAGCGTATCAACAACCCAGCAAATCCGATTGAAGTACCTTATGGTCCCAATGTGGAATGGGCCATGGATTTTATGTCAGATTCACTAGCGAATGGAAAGAAATTCAGAACATTAAACATCATTGATCAGCACAATCGTAAATGCCTGGAAATTGCCATTAGCTACACGCTTCCGTCACGTAAAGTAATTGAGATACTACAACGAACAATTGATGAGTACGGAAAGCCGCTGGGGATAAGAACCGATAATGGACCGGAGTTCACTTCATGCATATTCCAGAGTTGGTTGGATAAAAATGATATTGAATGGATCAAGATTCAAAAAGGAAAACCACAGCAAAATGCAATCGTTGAACGATTCAACCGAACATATCGTGAGGACATTCTTGATGCGAACTTGTTCTTTTCATTACATCATGTTTATGAGGTAACAAAACCATGGAAAGAAGATTACAATGAAGAACGGCCACATGAAGCCTTGAACTATTGTACACCAAATGAATACGCAGTATGATGTGGGTTTTTGAAGGAATAGAACTCGGAAAATGGACAAAAAGAAAGACGTTCGCTAATCGAACGCCTTCCTCTCATTTTCGTCGGTTCAACTTATCCCTGATGAGTTGCTCCCCAGCAGAGCTCATTTCTGTTTCAATTGAACATAACAAATTTCAATTCAATCAACTATATTTACAAACTGTCGAAAAAGACAACCACTTACCAACCGACTATTTTAAAGTACGTAAAGTCGGTTTGCCACATCTGGTGAACGAACTTGGTTTTATCGGTGAACTCATCGCCTGCGGATATGAAAATATGAGCAGGTGATGTAATCAGCCCACGATCCTTCAATATTCTGTAAACACTGGACTCTGAGATAAAAATCTGTTGTTCATCCGTGAGATGATAAGCCAATTCTCGGGAGGATAATTCCGGACGATCCAACGCTAATTCAACCACCAGGTTCTTTTGTTCTTGAGGAATACTGTTCCATTGCCTTCTTGAGTTTCTTTTACAAGGTTCTAAGCCTTCAACACCATAATCTGAGAATGCTTTATACCAAGTGTAAAAAGTGCTCTTATTCAAGCCGATTTCACGAAGTATTCGATTTACTCCAAGGTCTGATTCAACAACCATTTTGATTAGCTCCTGCTTTTCTGATACTGTAAAACGCATATACTTTTTGAATTTGTCTTTTAATCCAAAATGTCCAATGTTTTTTTTACAATGTCATAGCGCAAGACTAGATCGGCAACAATCTCTTTTAATCGTTGATTTTCTTTGCGCAGTTCGGCTACTTCATCACTCGTGGCTTCACGTGTTGTATCGCCCGCTAAACGCTTCTTTCCAGCTTCCAAGAATTCTTTATTCCACTTGTAAAACTGGGCGTCTGCAATTGAATACTTTCTACAGATTTCTGCTACCGACATTTCTGCTCTCATGGCTTCCATAACAATCTGGATCTTCTGTTCAGAACTAAAGACTCTTCTTGTCTTTCTGCGAACATCTTTAATGAAGTTCTCAGTGGTCTGTTTTTTCTTTCTGTTTGTTTCCATAATTAATTAAATTTAAACATTAATAAATGGAAAACCCAACTAAGGTTTAACCTATGAACGGTCCACTTTATGCTGACGATTTACAAAAAGATTATTTGCAGTTGAATTTTGATAATTTATGTTCAGGAACTTATTTCTTGAGACTTGAAGAAATTGATGAAGTTGTTAAAGTTCTAAAAATGTAAATAAAACCAATAGACAAATATATATTAAAAAGAATAGTAACAGGGTAAGCTGTACCCATACAGATAAGAGTAATTTAAAACTTAAATGTTATACCAGTGTTTATATAAAAGTAGTGGTTCTTAACTGGAAACTTTGGATTGTTACTACCAACTAAACCGTAATAATCAAAAGAATTAGTTGGAGTATTAGATCCATTTTCATAGTATAAAATTGAATATTTGAAATCGTAGAAAAAGTGATTATTACGAGAATAATTGAATCCCAAATTCAAGAACATCTTTTTACTTAGTTTGAACTTCAAATTTAGGTTATAATCTAAGTTTAAATAAAACGAAGGGATGTTTTCAATTGTACCATCATTTGGATAGTACTCCCCAAAATGTGTATTCAATTCATATTTGTACTCAATCCAATTTTGGATGCCATAATGGTAATCAGTTTTATAATCTACTTGCTTACTTAAAGGATATCTATCGACAAATTGAATCCCAAAATCTACTATAACTTTTGAATCATACAAATGAATTTGCTTGCTTAACCCAAAATAAAAACCAACTCTACTATCTGAAATTTCAATGTTTTCGAGTAATCGCTCAGATGGGTCAATTAAAGGTAAGTAGTGTTTAGACTTAGACATTTCCATACCTATGTTGGCAAATAACTTAATTCGCTCCCAAATCTGATATTTATAATTAAGCGTTAAACCATTGTCATACAATGGTTTAACGCCTCTATTTTTATATTGATTAATGTTCTTACCTGAATACGGTGAAATTTCTTTAAGATTATTTGTTGGATATCCAAATCTATAATTAAATTGAATTTCACTTTTTTGAGAATACAACTGAGTACAAAAAGTACCTATAGTAAAAAGACTAATAAATATATTATGTTTCATTAAGAGTTTAATGTACGTCTTCAAACTAAAGTGGACTTTTTCTTAGTTGGGGTTTCCTGTTAATTCAAAACTAAACTATTTTTCTCATTTTTCGATTTTTCGGTCATTTTAAATTGCTGATATTCCATTCTTCGG
>JBAZGP010000195.1:0-6811 GCA_041652835.1 Lutibacter sp.
TATTGTATTTTTGATACATAATTTATTAAAATTTTAAACCTGCTTCTCTTGCAGCGTCTGCTAGAGCTTTAACTCTACCGTGATACAAAAATCCATTTCTGTCAAATGCAACTGCTCCAATACCAGCATTCACAGCTTTTTCTGCAATACTTTTGCCTACTAATTTTGCTATGTCTGATTTTGAGCCAACTGATTCAATTTCTTTATCTCTTGATGAAACTGATACCAATGTAGTACCTAAATCGTCATCTATTAATTGAGCATAAATTTCTTTATTGCTTCTAAACACCGATAATCTTGGTCTATCAGCTGTACCAACTACAATCTTTCTGATTCTGTGTTTAATTCTTTCTCGTCTTTCAAGCTTTGATAATGCCATAATACTCTAATGATTATGCAGATTTACCTGCTTTTTTTCTTAATACTTCTCCTACAAATTTAACTCCTTTTCCTTTATAAGGCTCTGGTTTACGCATTGAACGTATCTTTGCTGCAACGGCACCAACAAGTTGTTTATCAAATGAAGTCAATTTTATAATTGAATTTTTCCCTTTTTCTACAATTGTTTCAACTTTAACCTCTGGGGCCACTTCCAAAACTATATTGTGAGAAAAACCTAAAGCCAAATCTAATACTTGACCGTGATTTGATGCTCTATATCCAACACCAACAAGTTCTAATTCTTTAGTCCATCCTTTTGAAACACCTTCAATCATATTATGAATTAAGGACCTGTATAATCCGTGTTTTGCTTTATGGATTTTACTTTCAGATGGACGATCTAAAACAATTATTCCATCCTCCATTTTAATTGAAATATCATCGGTTATTTCTTGAGATAACTCTCCCAAATTACCTTTTACAGTAACTACATTCTCTTTAAATTCAAATGTAACTCCTTTCGGTAATGTAATCGGGCTCTTTCCTATTCTTGACATCTTTTAGTTCTTTATTAATATACGTAACATAAAACTTCCCCTCCTACATGTTCCTGACTGGCTTTTTTTCCGGTCATAACACCATGTGATGTAGATATTATTGCAATACCTAACCCATTTAATACGCGTGGCATATCATTAGCACCGATGTATTTACGTACACCAGGGGTACTAACACGTTGTAATTTTTTTATGACGGAAGCCTTTGTAGCTTTATCATACTTTAATGCTATTTTAATAGTTCCTTGAACAATGTTGTCCTCAAACTTATAGCTTAAAATGTAACCTTGATCAAATAAAATCTTGGTTATTTCCTTTTTAATTTTTGAAGCCGGAATTTCAACAACTCTGTGGCCTGCCATAATTGCATTTCTAACTCTGGTTAGATAATCTGCGATTGGATCTGTAATCATTTTTATTAATTTTGCGGTTTTGGTTTTCAAGACTATTATTGAACCTAAAACCAATTTATAATTTTACCAACTTGCTTTTCTAACCCCTGGTATTAATCCTTTATTTGCCATCTCACGAAATGTTACGCGTGATAATCCAAATTGTCTGATATACCCTTTTGGTCTTCCGGTTAATTTACAACGGTTGTGCAAACGTACTGGAGATGCATTTTTTGGCAGTTTTTGTAATGCTTCATAATCTCCGGCTTCTTTCAAAGCTTTGCGTTTATCAGCATACTTAGCAACTAACTTTCTTCTTTTAACCTCGCGGGCTTTCATTGATTCTTTAGCCATTTCCTAATTCTTTTTAAATGGTAAACCTAGTTCACTTAATAATGATTTTGCTTCTTTATCAGTTTGAGCAGATGTTACAAAGGTAATATCCATACCGCTTATTTTGTTTACTTTATCAATATCAATTTCTGGGAAAATGATTTGTTCTGTAATACCTAAGTTGTAGTTACCTCTACCATCAAAACCAGTGGCTTTAATTCCGCTGAAATCTCTTACACGTGGTAAAGCTGTTGTAACCAATCTGTCTAAAAATTCATACATTTTATTGCCTCGCAAGGTAACTTTAGCGCCAATTGGCATCCCTTTACGTAGCTTAAAAAATGCGATATCTTTTTTAGATATGGTTGCCAATGCCTTTTGACCTGAAATTTTGGCCAACTCCTCAACGGCATAATCAATTAATTTCTTATCGGCTACTGCGGCGCCAACTCCTTTATTAATTACAATTTTTTGTAATTTAGGAACTTGCATTACATTTTTGTATCCGAATTCTCCAGTAAGTGCTTCAATCACTCTACTGTTATACTCCTCTTTAAGTCTTGGTGTATTATTTGCCATCACTAAATTGCTTTATCAGATTTTTTAGAAAACCTAACCTTTTTATCCCCTTCCATTCTATAACCAACTTTAGTTACTTTTCCTTTCTCAAGTAACATTAAATTAGAAATATGAATTGAAGCCTCCTTTTTCATAATGCCACCTTGTGGGTTTTGCGCACTAGGTTTTGCATGTTTTGATATCAAATTGACACCTTCAACAATTGCTCTGTATTTTACACGAAAAATTTTAATAATTTTTCCTTCTTCACCTCTATGATCGCCTGCCGTAACTTGAACAGTATCTCCTGATTTTATCTTTAACTTCATAATCTTATAAGTTTATTAAAGCACTTCAGGTGCTAATGATACAATTTTCATGAATTGTTTTTCCCGAAGTTCTCTTGCAACAGGACCAAATACTCGAGTCCCTCTCATTTGTTCAGCAGCGTCTAACAAAACACAAGCATTGTCATCGAATCTAATATAAGATCCATCTTTTCTTCTGATTTCTTTCTTTGTTCTAACAACAACAGCTTTTGCAACTTGCCCCTTTTTTACTGATCCATTTGGAGTAGCATCTTTAATTGCTACCACAATTTTATCACCAATAGATGCATATCGTTTTCTGGTTCCTCCTAAAACACGGATAACTAGAACTTCTTTTGCTCCAGTATTATCTGCCACTTTTAATCTTGATTCTGTCTGTAACATAATTATTTAGCTCTTTCTAGGATTTCTACTAACCTCCAACGTTTTGATTTACTCATTGGACGAGTTTCCATTATTTTAACAGTATCTCCAATATTGCAATCATTTTTCTCATCGTGTGCCACATATTTTTTAGTGCTTAACACGAATTTTCCGTACATAGGGTGTTTCACCTTTTTCACTTCAGCTACAACAATAGATTTTTCCATTTTGTTACTTGAAACTACACCTATTCTCTCTTTTCTAAGATTTCTTTTTTCCATCTTTACTACTGACTACAATTATTGTAATTCTCTTTTAGTTAATTCTGTAGCCAAACGTGCCACAGTTCTTCTAAGTGCTCTCAACTGCATTGGAACTTCCAATGGTGTAATTGCATGAGCCATCTTTAGATCAGTATAACTCTTCTTTGAACTATCAAGTCTGTCTTGTAACTCGTCGATTGATAATTCTATAATTTCAGATTGTTTCATTTTTTCTAATCGTTTATTAAGCGTTATCAAAATCTCTAGCCACCATAAACTTAGTTTTCACAGGAAGTTTTTGTGCTGCTAAACGTAAAGCTTCTTTTGCAATGTTCATAGGTACGCCACCCACTTCAAACATAATTCTACCTGGCTTAATTACACAAACAAAATATTCTGGAGCTCCTTTACCTTTACCCATACGTACTTCTAATGGTTTTTTGGTAATTGGCTTATCTGGAAATACTTTGATCCATAATTGACCTTCTCTTTTCATATGACGTGTTGCTGCAATACGAGCTGCTTCAATTTGACGTGATGTAAGAAAGGTTTGTTCCAAAGATTTGATTCCGAACATTCCATTGGAAAGTTGGTTTCCTCTTTGTGAATTCCCACTCATATTTCCCTTGCCCTTCTGTACTTTACGATATTTTACTCTCTTTGGCTGTAACATTTTACCTTCTAAATTTTAAAAATTTATTTTCTTCTACGAGGTTGTGATTTTTTAGGAGCGTCTCTATCAGGTTTTCCTGCCTGTTTTTTAGCAAGTCCAACTAGTGGAGATAACTCTCTTTTACCATAAACTTCGCCTTTCATAATCCATACTTTTACACCCAATCGGCCGTAAGTTGTATGTGCTTCAACAAGTGCGTAATCAATATCGGCTCTAAAGGTTGAAAGAGGAATTCTTCCTTCTTTATAATTTTCAGAACGTGCCATTTCAGCACCGTTTAAACGACCTGAAATTTGAACTTTGATACCTTCAGCATTCATACGCATAGTTGCTGCAATAGCCATTTTTATTGCTCTACGGTATGAAATTCTGTTCTCAATTTGGCGTGCAATACTTGAGGCAACCAAATGAGCATCTAATTCTGGACGTTTAATTTCAAAAATATTGATTTGAAAATCTTTCCCAGTAATTTTTTTAAGTTCTTCTTTTAACTTGTCTACCTCTTGCCCGCCTTTCCCGATAATAATACCTGGTCTAGCAGTAGTGATAGTAACGGTTACAAGTTTAAGTGTACGCTCAATAATTACTGTTGAAACACTTGCTTTAGATAATCGGGCATTTACATACCTTCTTATTTTATCATCTTCAGCAATTTTATCTCCGTAGTCTCTGCCACCGTACCAGTTAGAATCCCATCCTCTGATAATTCCTAAACGATTTCCTGTTGGATTTGTTTTTTGTCCCATTTCTACTTATGATTGATTGCTTACAATTTTACTTCCTAAGACTAAGGTTACGTGATTAGAACGTTTTCTAATACGATGTGCACGACCTTGAGGAGCCGGTCTTAATCTTTTTAACATTCCTGCACCATCTACAAATATTTCTTTTACGAAAAGACCTGCGTCTTCAATACTTGCAGTTTCATTTTTGGCTTGCCAGTTTGAAATAGCGCTTGTTAATAATTTTTCAAGATTTATTGAAGCTTCTTTTGAATTGAATTTCAAAATTTGAAGTGCTTTTTCAACTTCAACACCTCTAACTAAATCTGCAACCAAACGCATTTTTCTTGGTGACGTAGGACAACCAGTAAGTTTAGCAAAACCTAATTGCTTTTTCTCTTCTTTTATCTGCTGTGCTCTTATTTTTTTTCGAACTCCCATGATACCTACTTATTTTTTTCCTTTATTTTTTGCACCACCGTGACCTCTGTAAGAACGTGTTGGTGAAAACTCTCCTAATTTATGACCTACCATATTTTCAGTTACATAAACAGGTACAAACTGACGCCCGTTATGTACAGCAATTGTTTGCCCTACAAATTCTGGGGTAATCGTTGATGCTCTTGACCATGTTTTGATTACTGATTTACTTCCTGATTCCAAGTTTCCTTGAACTTTCTTTTCTAATTTACGAAAAACGTAAGGTCCTTTTTTTAATGAACGTGCCATATATCAATTATTTTTTTCTACGTTCTAAAATATATTTATTACTCGCTTTGGTCTTAGATCTTGTTTTGTAACCTTTAGCAGGTATTCCATTTCTTGATCTAGGATGTCCACCTGAAGCTTTACCTTCACCACCACCCATAGGGTGATCAACAGGGTTCATCACAACTGGTCTGGTTCGTGGTCTTCTTCCCAACCAACGAGATCTACCCGCTTTACCTGAGACTAATAATTGATGGTCACTATTTGACACTGCGCCAATGGTAGCCATACAAGTTAAAAGAATCATTCTGGTTTCGCCTGAAGGCATTTTTACCGTTGCATATTTACCATCTCTTGCCATTAATTGTGCAAAAGCGCCAGCGCTACGAGCCAAAACAGCTCCTTGTCCAGGATGTAATTCTATACAAGAAATAGTTGTTCCTAATGGTATTTTGCTCAATAATAACGCATTTCCAATATCAGGAGTAGCTCCTTCACCAGACATGACTTTTTGATCAACTTTTAACCCATTTTGAGCAATTATATATCTTTTTTCTCCATCTGCATAAAACAACAATGCTATAAAAGCAGTTCTGTTTGGATCATACTCGATAGATTTAACAACTGCAGGAACACCATTTTTATCTCTTTTAAAATCGATAATACGATATTGCTTTTTATGACCGCCACCTATGTAGCGCATGGTCATTTTTCCGTTGTTGTTTCGACCTCCAGATCTTTTATTCGGAGCTGTTAAGCTTTTTTCCGGCTTATCAGTAGTAATGGTGTCGAATCCATTTACTACTCTAAAACGCTGACCTGGTGTTATTGGTTTTAATTTTCTAACTGACATTTTTTATGTTTCTTAGATATTGCTGTAAAAATCAATATTTTCTCCTTCTTTTACCTGAACAACAGCCTTTTTATAAGCTCCTGATATTGCTTTTACCATACCACCTTTTGTGAATTTAGTATTGCGTTTAACAGGGTAGTTCATAGTTTTAACACTTTCAATTGTAACACCGTAGGCTTTCTCCACAGCATTTCTGATTTCAAGTTTATTAGCCTTTTTATTTACAACAAACGCATATCTGTTTAATAATTCGCTTTGACTCGTTGCTTTTTCCGTTATAATAGGTTTAATTAAAATATTCATATCACTTACCTATTTACTTAAATTAATTTCTATTCCTTCTAAAGAACTTTCAGAAAGTACCACTTTATTTGCATTTAACAATTCGTAAGTGCTTAAACCAGAGTTGATTACGGTTTTAGATCTTTTTAAATTACGCGATGACAAATATACATTATTATTTGACTCAGCCAACACAAATAAACATTTTTTGTTTTCAATGCCTAAAGCTGCTAAAACGGCTGTAAAGCTTTTTGTTTTTGGTGCTTCAAAATTAAAGTCTTCAACAACAATAATATTGTTCTCTTTGGCTTGAATACTTAATGCCGATTTACGAGCTAATTTCTTTAAATTTTTATTCAATTTAAAAGAATAGTGTTTTGGTCTTGGTCCAAAAACA
>JBAZGP010000196.1:0-6792 GCA_041652835.1 Lutibacter sp.
CGCATAGATCCATAGGCCATTTGCAATAACTGGTCTTTAACTTCTATTAAATTTTCATTTATCAATTGAAATATATCTAAGGAAAGCTTAAAATTATTTTCCAAAATTTGTTGTATAATGGTTTTGGAAACGGTTAAGATTTCTGAATTTTCCATAGCTATAACGGTTTCATAATAGCGAGAATTCTCAATAATGGCAGCAAACCCTAAAAAGTCATCAGCTTTATAAATATTAATAATCAGCTCTTTTCCAAACTCATTTAACTTGATACTTTTAACGCTGCCTTTATAAATTAAAAAAACATTGTTGGAATAATCACCTTCCCTAAAAATTACTTCTCCTTTTTTGAGCTTTCTTTCCGTTCCAAAATCACAAAAATAGTTTTTTAAATCTTCAATGCTTTCAAGGTTTTCAATAGTATTGTCTTTTTTTTCAGAAGTTTTATCAACAATTTCAGCTTCTTTTAGAAGGGCAGATTTCACAAGTCTACTTTCAACAGCACTTAACAAAAGTTCTTCTTTTACAGGCTTGGAAAGGTAGTCGTCGGCACCCAAATCCATTCCTTTTCTTACATCCATCACTTCGGTTTTCGCCGACATGAAAATAAATGGAATCCGCTTAGTCTTTTCATCTTTTGAAAGTATTTTCAACACGTCGTAGCCATCTAATTCAGGCATCATAATGTCGCAAATAATAAGATCGGGAATCATTATTTTTGCTTGTTCAATGCCTCTTTTACCATTAGCGGCCATAATTACCTTGTAATTTTCCAATTCCAACATTTCGGCGGTTGTTTCTCTTAAAACGGTGTCGTCTTCAATAATTAATATTGTGCTCATTTCTCTTTAATTAGTGGTAATTTTACAATAAATGTAGTGCCTACATTTAATTTGCTTATAAACTTTATGCTTCCTCCCAAACTTTCCAAATGCCCTTTTATAATATTTAAACCAATACCAGTTCCTTGATTTGTCAATGCATTTTCAGCCCTGAAATACCTTTCAAAAATATGCTTTTGATCGGCAATTGGAATTCCAATTCCTTTGTCCTTTATTTCAAAAATAAGTCCATCTGGATTGGGTGTAATTTTAAAATCTATTTTTGTGTTTTCAGGAGAATATTTGATGGCATTGTGCAATAAATTTGTCAATATCAAATCAACTATCTTTTCATCCTGATAAATATTAATGTTATCAATATTTGAAGGATAGCTAATGTATTGGCCACTTTTTAGCGCCATATTGGCATTGTAAATAACTTCATTTACCACCTTACTTAATTTAAAATTGCTGAAAATATATCTTACTTTTCCTGAATCCAGTCGTTCAACAGATAAAAAATCGTTAAGAATTCCGTCTAAATAATTTACTTTACTTTTAATGGTGAGCAAGTGTCTGTCACGTTTGTCCTGCATTTCAGTTGTGGTATATTTTCCTGCCAAAACCGCCGCATTTAAAATACCACTTAACGGGGTTTTAAATTCATGAGAAACCAACGATAAAAATTTTGTTTTAAGTTCATTAAGTTCTTTTTCCTTTTTAAGGGCTGTTCTCAACTTTGATTCCGCTTTTACGCGCTTTCCAATTTCTTCCTTTAAATTGGCAACTGTCTTATTAAGTTCGACTGTTCTTGTGGAAATTTTGCTTTCTAACAACGCATTCAATTCCAAAATTTTATCTTCAAAAGCTTTTCTTTCCGTAATATCGATAATAATAGACATCACAAAAGTTTTATCTTTTATTTGAAACGGATTGAGCCCAACTTCAACTGGAAATTTATTGCCATTCTTATTAATGCCATATAACTCACTGTTTTGACCCATTTTTCTCACGGAAGATTCTTTATAAAATTTATTGAAATGACCGCCATGAGCCGCATGATAGGAAGGCGGTATCAATATTTTTAAAGGTTGGTTTTGCAGTTCCTTTTTAGCGTATCCAAACATTTGCTCTGCAGCAAAATTGGTTGCTACAATTGTTTGATTTTCATCAACAACCACAACACCTTCAGATACTGCTTCAAATAAAACATTAAAAACAAATTCGTTTTCATGAGATAAGTTAGGCAACAGTATTTATTTTTAGTTAATAGTAACCTCAAAATTACAAAAATAAACGATGAGTTGCAATTGCATTCAAAATAAATTTTCTTATGGATTATCTTAATTATAAAGTCTTTAAGCTTAATTGGTTTTTGTCATGGAAGCTGGAACCTCAATAATAAAATTGGCTTTTCCTTTATTTTCTTTTGCAAACTTTTTTACATCTTTGGCTTCAACAACGCTTATGGTAACAATTTTTAAAGTTGGATTTCCTTGTTTCAAATACCAGTTAATACCCTCAAAATCATCGGAATGATAAGAACCGTTGTAATGAATAAACAGTTTATTATTTTCTCTATTTTTTAAAATAAAATAAGCCATGGTTGCATCTTTAATTGCTTGTGCTTTTGGTAAATTATCACCGCCATGACCTCCCATCATTTTCTTCATTTTTACATATCCCGGCAAATTGGCATCGTATTTTATAGGCAATGGCGCCATCCAAGATTTTTCTTCAAAAGAAAGCGAGTCTAAACTTTCAAATCCGTTTTTGTACACTTTGTTGGCAAAACTTCTGGGAACGTTGGTGGCAATAAATTTCAGTTTATTTTCTTTTGCAAAATCAACCAAAGGTTTATAGTCTGTTGGGTAATTTTTCCACAGTCTCGCAATGGTATCAAATACTTTTTGGTCTATTTTTCCCGATAAATAATCGTTTAATGCAGCTTGATTATCAGCTTCAAACATTTCTGCGCCTATGGTTAATTTGTTTGATTTGCTTAAATCAACGGTAGTTTCATATTGCAGCCAATGCACAATTGGGTTATTGTGGTGTTCTCCAAACAAAACCACTTCGGCTTTATCCATTGCTTTCAGCATTTGTTTGTAAGAAACTTCGTTTCCTTTTGCATTGTACAATTTATAAGCAGGTTTGTTTTGTGAAAAAATTGATGTGGTAAAAATCAGGAAAAGCAGAAATGTTATTGATATTCGCATAAATAATATTATATTTAAAAGGTTTGGTTGTCAACAAATTTATAACTTTGTTGTTAAATTTTACACTAAAATACAAAAATGAAAAGAAAAGTCTGAAATAAGTTGTTTTGACTTGATTTTTGACGCTTCGTTAAATTCATATTTTGTTAACTTAAATCTTTTACAAATGAGATACCATCCTATTAGCAATCAGCTTTTTATCAGAAACCGAGCAAAGTTCACCGCTCAAATGAAACCGAAATCAATCGCAATATTTAATTCAAACGATATTTTTACAACGGGAGCCGACAGCACTTTGCCTTTTGAACAACACAGTGATATTTTATATTTAAGTGGTGCCGACCAAGAGGAAAGCATTTTATTATTATTCCCTGATGCCTTAAATGAAAATCATCGCGAAATCCTGTTTTTAACAGAAACCAGCGAGCATATTGCTATATGGTATGGCGCAAAATATTCGAAAGAAGAAGCCACAAAAGTTTCAGGAATAAAAACCATTTATTGGCTTTCAGAATTCAAAAAAGTATTTTTCGATTTAATGACTGAAGCTGAAACCATTTACTTCAATACCAATGAACATTACCGCCAATCTGTGGAGCTGGAATCGCGTGAAGATCGTTTCATTAAAAAATGTAAAGCCGATTTTCCCGCACATAAATGGGAAAAAAGCAATCGTATTTTACAAGAAATCCGTGGTACAAAAGAACCTGAAGAAATTGAAATAATACAAACTGCTTGTAATATTACCGAAAAAGGTTTCCGCAGAATTTTACCTTATGTAAAACCTGGAATTATGGAATTTGAAATTGAAGCCGAATTTATGCATGAATTCCTTAGAAATCGCTCTAAAGGTTTTGCGTATACGCCTATTATTGGTTCGGGTTACAGCGCTTGCGTGTTGCATTATATTGAAAACAATAAAGAATGCAAAAGCGGCGATATGTTATTGTTGGATGTTGGTGCCGAATATGCAAATTATTCAAGTGATATGACACGTACAATTCCAGTAAATGGACGTTTCAGCGACAGACAAAAAGCAGTTTATAATGCTGTTTTAAGAGTTAAAAAAGCAGCAACAAAAATGTTGACTCCAGGTGTTATTTGGGCAGAATACCAAAAAGGAGTTGGTGAAATGATGTCTTTAGAATTGATTGGACTTGGTTTGATTGATAAAAAAGATGTAAAAAATGAAAATCCAGATTGGCCAGCTTACAAAAAATATTTTATGCACGGAACTTCGCATCATATGGGATTGGACACACACGATTACGGTGCGCTAAAAACACCTATGAAAGCTGGAATGGTTTTTACTGTTGAACCTGGAATTTACATTCCTGAAGAAAAATTGGGAATTAGAATTGAAGATGATGTGGTGATTCAAAAAACGGGCGAACCTTTTAATTTGATGAAAAATATTCCTATTGAAATTGAAGAAATTGAAGATTTGATGAATTCTTGATCATTTATATTTGACTTATACCCATTGAATTTTTAATAGGTATTGACCATAAATTTAAAAAAAACTCGAAACATTGTTTCGAGTTTTTTATAGCAATCTCCCGTATTTATAATCCTAAATTTCTGATTCCAATAACCCCTCAAAAAACTCAAAAATAGCATCTAAGATTCTTGGGGCGAAAGTAAAATGCTTATATCAATTATGAAAATTAAACCACTCTATATTCATAAATTTAGACCGTTTGTTTAAAAATTTAAACGGAATACTGCCTATATCACACAAATTAGGAATGTTTATTTTATTTTTAAATAGCATAAAGTTTTTATTACCAATTAAAATCTTTACATTCAAAATGTCTACTTTTGTTTAGGGAAAAGAAACTAAAACCCCAAATGAGAAAGCATAAACCCTTTATAAAAAGAATTTACCTTTTAAAAAACATAACGCTATTATTATTATTTTTAGCGTGTATTCAAATAGGATATTCCCAAAAATCTAAAAAGTTTTATATACCAGATTCCTTAAAAAATAAATCATACAAAGAACTTTTCAAAGGATTTAACGCCAGTTCTAATGATATAGTTAAAGAAAGAATATACGCCAAAGCCTATTTAAATAAAGCCAAGAATGAAAATGACATCATAAGAATTTCAAATGCTTATTCACAATTTGCCTCTATCAGTAGTAAAATAAACATAAATATGGCAATAATATATAGTGACAGCATTATATATCTCACAAAAAATATTAATCATATTGATTATCCTGGCTATGGATATATGACAAAAGGTTTTTATCAATATCATTTAGGTAATTATGAAAAGTCCTTGGAAAATCTTTTGATTGCCAATAAATACGCCCTTAAAAATAAAAATATTGAACAACAATTTCGTATAAATAACAGTATTGGGGAACTAAAAAACTTGTGGGGAAACTATGAAGAGGCCGTGGAAATTTTTAAATCCCAACTAAAACTGTTACAACAAAATAAAATTTCCTTTAAATACCCCCGAACTTTTTATTTAGAGGTGCTTTTTAATTTATCAAACGCTTACATCCTAAATAAAAAATTAGACACTGCTTTAATTTATGCAAAAAAAGGAATTCAAGAAAGTTTAGCAATTAATGATTCTGCACAATATTACTCTTTTGTTAGTCAAATAGGTATTATTTCCTATTATCAAAATAATTTTGAAACAGCGCTTGACAGTTTAAATAAATCATTTCAGTATAAAAAATCCCAAAACAGTCTATTAAACTACCATTATTACTTAGGTAACATTTATTGGAAACAGCATAATGATGAGAAAGCATTTTTTCATTTTTCAAAAGCGGATTCTATTTACAACGAAACTCAAGATGTTGTTCCAGAAATTAGGGATATTCAAGAATATTTTGTGAGTTATTATAAAAAAAATAATGACATCAACAATCAATTAAAATATATTGACCGCCTTTTATATATTGATAGTATTACCAAATACAATTATAAAAATTTAAATGAAACATTAATTAAAAAATATGACACACCAATACTTATTGCCGAGAAACAGCAAATTATCAACACCTTAAGACAAAGCGAAAGGAAATCATCTCTAATTATTTTAGGGCTAATTGCTGTTTTTAGTATTGCTTTGGCTTTTACGCTTCGGTTTTATAAAAAGCAACGCATTTATAAAGAACGATTTAATGAATTGCTATTAATTGACCGGAAGGAAGTCCTTAATAAGGAAACTGTTAAAAACACCTCCGATGAATTACAAGGTATTTCTAATGAAGTAGTGAATTCAGTATTATTGGCATTGCAAGAATTTGAAAATAGCCATAGTTTTTTAGATAATAGCATCACTTTAAACAGGTTATCAAAAACGTTTAACACAAATTCAAACTATTTGTCAAAAATTATTAATTTTTATAAGAAACAAAATTTCAGCTCCTATATTTCAGATTTAAGAATAGATTACTGTATTGAACAGTTAATAACCAATAAGACCTACAGAAAATATTCTATAAAGGCGCTGTCTTTTGAACTGGGTTTTAACAATGCAGAGTCTTTTTCAAAAGCATTTTATAAAAAAACCGGCATATATCCTTCCTATTTTATTAGTAAAATAGCAAATAAAGAAAAGTCATAAATAATTATATTGTATATCCGTAATCATTCATAATCCTGTTATATTGGCAATAACGAGTCTATCAAAGATTCGCTCTCCAAAATATCTTCGATTTAGTTTGTAAACAAATTCATTTAGATATAGTTGCAAGTATTTCTTCTTGATTTTATGATAATTACCTG
>JBAZGP010000197.1:0-6763 GCA_041652835.1 Lutibacter sp.
TAGATAACAAACTTGGAATTACTTTTGATTATTACAAGAATGATATTGATGGTTTAATTTTAAATGCTCCAGTACCAGCTTCTTTAGGGGTTCCTGATAGTAGAGTTAAGAAAAATATTGGTTCTATGAGCAATGAAGGTTATGAATTCTCCGTTGATTACAATACCATTTCAACTAAAGACTTTAATTGGAATATTAGTGCTAATGTTACTTTTGATAAAAATAGAGTTACAAATATCCCAGAGGGTCAAGACATATTGGGTGGAACATTTACTGATGCAAATTATGCGCAAAATTTAATTATTAGACAAGGAGAATCTATAAATTCACTTTATGGTTATAAATATTGGGGTGTAAATCCAGCAAATGGAAATCCGGTATATTACAAAGCCGATGGATCTTTGGTTCAAGGAAATTTAGCTGCTACAACTAATTATAAAGTATTTGATCCTGCAAACCCAACTGATATTTCACAAGCCGCAAGTTTAAGTTCCTCTGATGATAAGGTTATTTTAGGAAATTCACTTCCTACCTATTATGGCTCTATAATTAATAAAGTAAATTACAAAAATTTTGACTTTAGTTTTATGTTCAGGTTTAGTGGAGGAAATAAAATCTTTAATGCAACACGTAGAGATCTTGCTACTCAAAACTTGAATAATAATGGAACTGAAATGTTGGGAAGATGGCAAAGTCCTGCGAATCCAGGTGATGGTGTCACTCCAAAACTTTGGGCAAGTTCAAATACTTTCA
Organism: Lutibacter sp.; assembly: GCA_041652835.1. Classification (GTDB taxonomy): domain Bacteria; phylum Bacteroidota; class Bacteroidia; order Flavobacteriales; family Flavobacteriaceae; genus Lutibacter. The sequence continues at coordinate 754 of JBAZGP010000197.1, forward strand.
CAAACTTAACAGGTCACGCAACTTCTAGATTTTTAGAAGATGGCGATTTTATCAGTTTAGATAATATTACTCTAGGCTATAAACTTCCTAGTACATTAAATGAAAAATTAAGGGTGGATATGATCAGATTCTTTGTTCAAGGCCAAAATTTAATGACGATAACTGACTACAAAGGTCTTAACCCAGAGATGGAATTAGGAGGAGTAGATTTAAATGGAACACCACGAGCTAAAGTATTTTCTTTAGGTATAAATGTTAATTTGTAATTTGTTTAAAATGAAAAAAATATATAAATTTTTAATTATTTCTGTAATTGGAATCGGAATGGTTTCATGTTCAGAAGAAAGTATCTTGGATCTTAGTCCTGTTAATAATATTTCCTTGGACGATGCTTTTTCATCCCCGTCATTAATTCAAAGTTCAATTAATGGGATGTATAATGCTGCTGCTATTGGGCAATTTAATACTACCAATCCAAATGGTGGTAGAGGCTATGTTTGGGGAGCTGCTTTTGTTGAGCAAGGAGATTGTAGAGGGGAAGATGTGGTAAACACTGCAACTTTTTATCAGTTAACTTATACCGCAACTTATGATGCTACAACCGCCAATAATGTTTACTATTGGGTTGATGGCTACAGATTAATAAACAGATGTAACTTAGTTATTGAAGGGGTAACAAAAGCTATTGAAAGCGGTATTATTACAGCTACCGTTGGGAATGACTACATTGGACAGGCAAAGTTTTTAAGAGCCATTACACATTTTGAATTGTTAACTTATTTTGCCAGACCTTATAATTACTCATCTGGAGCTACACATCCTGGAATTCCTTATAGGGTAGTTGGTGTTGATACTCAAGGTGAAATTGATTCTGAAATTTTAGTCGGTAGAAGTACTGTAGCAGAGTCCTATCAAAAAGTCTTAGCCGATTTAGATGATGCAGAAAATATGATTACCAATACAAGTTTAACTAAGGCATCTAAAAATGCAGCAATTGCATTTAAAACAAGGGTTTATCTTCATATGAGAGATTGGGATAAAGTTATTACTGAAGGGAATAAAATAAACGGAGCTTATACATTAACTGCTTCACCAAATGGTCCTTTTATTGATAGTTATGGAAATACAGAATCTGTCTTTTCAATATTGCAAGCTGCAACTTTAAATCCAGGGGTAAATGGTGCTCTTGCTTCTCAATATAACAGAAGAACACTTGTTTGTATTAGCCCTATTATTTGGAGAGACCCAAGCTGGTTGGTTGATGATAAAAGACGAGAGGACAACTCTACTGCAACAGAACGTGGAACTGGAATGGTTTTCACTTCAAGTGGTAGAAAATACACCCTCAAATACAAAGATGGCGTAAATTATACTGATGCTTCTCCAGTTATTCGTTATGCTGAAGTAGTTTTAAATATGGCCGAAGCTCACGCAAGAAAAACGTCTCCTGATTTAACTGCATCTTTAACATTACTTAACAGTGTTAGAAATAGATCTTTAGCTGACGTTGGAACTCAAGCTTATACGGCTACCAATTTTAGTAATGCCACTTCATTAGTGGGAGCTATTTTAAAAGAAAGAAGAATAGAGTTTTTAATGGAAGGAAGAAGATGGTCTGATATTCACAGGCTACAAAATGACGATATGTATCCAATTGATGGAATTCCTGAAAAAGTGGCGAACGGAAACCCTCCTGCCTCAGCTTATACTCTAGGGACTCCATACACAGGCCCTTTTGGTGTAGCAGGAATACCAGGATCTGACTATAGAATTGTATGGCCTATTCCTCAAATAGAGATAGATGCAAACCCTACGCTGGCAGATCAACAAAACTCAGGGTGGTAATTATTTATATTTAAAAACTTTTTTGTCAAACCACCTCAACTGAGGTGGTTTTTTATTACAGCAATATCCCTACATTTGCACCATGGAAAATGAATCTTCAAAAATATTTGGGATTAGGGCAGTTATTGAGGCTATTAATTCAGGAAAAACAATTAGCAAAGTATATTTGCAAAAAGATTTAAGCGGACATTTAATTTCTGAGTTAAATTCACTTATTAAGCAACATAACATTGCTACAAGCCATGTGCCTGTTGAAAAATTAAATCGTATTTCAAAAAATGGAAATCACCAAGGTGTTGCTGCACAAATTTCTTCCATTGAGTTTGTGGATTTAGATGAGCTGATTATTTCTACTTTAGAAAACACCACAACTCCCCTATTTTTGTTATTGGATCAAATTACTGATGTCCGTAATTTCGGAGCCATTATAAGAACTGCAGAATGCACAGGTGTTCACGGCATTATTATCCAAAAACAAGGAAATGCCCCAATAAGTGCCGATACCATAAAAACTTCGGCAGGCGCAGCGTTTAAAATGCCGATTTGTAAAGTAGATCATATTAAAGATGCTATTTTTCAGTTTCAGGCCAATGACATTCAATTGGTTGCTGCCACCGAAAAAACAGATACCTTAATTTACGATTTAGATTTAACGCTCCCTACCGCAATCATAATGGGATCGGAAGATAGAGGTATCAATCCTTCAATTTTGAAAATTGTTACCCATAAAGCCAAACTTCCTTTATTGGGTGACATAGAATCACTAAATGTTTCTGTTGCCTGCGGCGCATTTTTATATGAAGTTGTTAGGCAGCGGTTGAAATAGCTTCCTATCCCCAGCCCTTTCCCAAGGAAAGGGGGTTTTATTTTGTTTGCAATGAGAAATTTGCAGTGCTTAGAGTTGTTTTGTGTGTTGGTTCTTTTAAGTTTTAACTATTCACTTTCGCCTTTTTACTTTATACTTTGCCTTTTTACTTCTAATATCTAACTTTTACCTTTTGCCTTTTTACTTTTAATATCTAATATCTAACTTTTAACTTTTTACTTTTGCCTTTTTACTTCTAATATCTAACTTTTGGATTTTGCCTTTTTACTTTTAATATCTAATATCTAACTTTTTACTTTTGCCTTTTTACTTCTAATATCTAACTTTTGGATTTTGCCTTTTTACTTTTAATATCTAATATCTAACTTTTAACTTTGGAGTGTCTAAACTGCTAAAGTCGTTTTGTGGATTCGTTCTTTTTGAGTTTTAACTTCAGCCTTCAGCTTTGAACTTTCAGCCTTCAGCTTTCAGCTTTTATACTTCAGAACAAATCCTTACAACATCGATTTCACGTAATTTTTATGAATTTTCCGAAGATGCTTTAGTTCTTTTCTAAGTAATTTTACAAAATCTTTTCCCTGAATTTTTGTGCTTTCCAACTGCAAACAATTTTGATAAAGGCGATCAATAAAATATCTTAAAGACTGCGCATATTTTAACTTTAAACTTGGATTTTTTTGACACTCGGTTTCCACAATTTTAGGAACCAATCCCAAAGCATTCATCAACAAATTATCGGCATACTGGTAACTTCTTTTATTGGATAAATACATCTCAAAAACATCTTTATCATTAGTGATATAAGAAGTAATGCGACGTACCAACTTAAAGATATAAAGTGATTTTTGGTAGATTACCAACTGATTTATATTTTGTTCTTCAGATTTAAACATTAATAATTACGTTTAGTAGCACAAATTTACCTCGTAAAATACAATTCTGCATTTAATAATAAAAGCATAGGTGCTAATTTAACTTAAAATTATATATTTTTATAACCTAAAACTTTAAAAAATGAATTTAGATGTCATAACCTGATAAAATTTAATTTCCGATTCCACTAACCTCTTAGCTTACCATATTAAAAATGGCAGCACCATATAAAGCAAATCGTACAAAACGTAGAGAACCAAACAACAAAACACCTTTAAGCGGATATTTAATCATTCCGGCAGCCACACAAGTTATAGAAAAGGGTATAGGAAGTAATGCGCCAACAACAATTAAAAAACCACCCCATTTGCTCGTGTTTTTTAAATGTTTAGCCAGTTTAGTTTCAAAATAATTTTTGACAGCTTCCATTTTTAAAATTGCCTTTCCTATAAAAAAAGATACAATTCCTCCCATATAAGATAAAGTAGCTAATAATGTTAGATAAATCATTGGATCACTCGTCTTTTTCGACCAAGCTATAAATATTTCCGGAGGAATTAATCCCAACAAGGATTCTGACAAAAAAAACACCAACAGTATTTGATAAGTTTCAAAAGTTGCAGTAATAAAATGTAAGCCTTCATTAATACTATAAACATACTCGTTAAATAAAAATACCCCAACAACAAGTACAACTATTGGCAATAACGCCTTTTTCACACTATTCCCAATAAACGAATAAAATCCGGTATAAGAATAATACTGATGTAACAATTTAACTTTCTTCTTTTTCTTACTCTTCTTAATATCCTGCATGATATACTAAACAAAAGGGTTTGTGGTTTTTGGGATTAAAAATTCAATGGGTAACACTTTTTTAGGTTAATTCTGAATTAGTTATTGTAACGGGCAAAAGTAGTTGAATTTTAATCAGTTTGAAGTCATAAACATTGCTTAAGCAAGCATTTTTTGAAAAGTTTAACAAACTAACGAAAAGTATGGTAATTACTCCTCTTTATCAATAATTGACAATGCCAAACGTATTTTGAAATAAGCCATTTCTTCTTTAAAATACTCAAAATAAGGCTTTAAAGCTTGTGGATTTTCTAACGCTGATTTTGCTTTTCTCACTTGTTCCACTTCTTCTTTATCGATAAACTTATAAATGTCAATGTCTTTTCCGTCTGCATATAATTTAGCCAGATGAGAAAATATAGTATTTGAACTTAAGTTTCGTTTTTCTGCAATTTCATCAATGGTAAAACCTTCTTTATACAATTCATAAGTCATCGTATAAGTATCTATTTTCTTTTTCTTTGCAGCCTTTTCTCCCATAAATGAAATAATTTCAGCTATAAATTCTACTCCGTAAACCTCTAATTTATGGTGTCCAACACCACTGATTTTGAGGAAATCAGATTCACACATTGGTCTTGCCCGCTCCATTTCCTTTAATGTGGCATCACTAAAAACCAAATAAGCAGGAATATTTTCTTCCAAAGAAATTTGAAGTCGTAATTTTCGCAATCGTTCAAATAAAGTATCTTTCTTGGCTTTCGCTTCTTTTGGTTCTTTTAGAAAAGTTTGCTGTTCCTGAACTTCAACAGGGCGCGTTAAATAAACAATTTCCTTTTCAAACAATACTTTTTTTGAAAATCCTGTTAACTGAAGTGCATTGTGTTTATGAAAAGCGATTTCACAAAAACCCTGATTGATCAATTGAATAATATACTGCTGCCAATCGCGCCAGGAAATATCCCTTCCAACACCATGAGATTTCAGTTTGTCATATCCTTTTTCAAGTATCGTTGCATTATGTGCACCTCGCAATACATCAATTACGTTACCAATAGCTTCGGTTTCCTTCAATCTGGAAATTACGGAAAGTGCTTTTTGAGCGATAATTGTACCGTCGAAAAACTGAGGCGGATTTTTGCATACATCGCAATTTCCACAATTTTTTGGCAAAAATTCACCAAAATAGCTCAACAAAATTTTTCTTCGGCAAGTAGTTGCTTCAGAAAATTGTTTCATGCGTTCCAACTTGGCAAGTTGAACCTCTTCATTACTGGCGCCGCTCATAAATAGCCGAAGTTGAATCACATCGGCATAACTGTGAAATAATATGGCATTCGCTGCAAGTCCGTCTCGGCCACAACGACCGATTTCCTGATAATAGCCTTCAATATTTTTAGGCATATTATAATGAATTACCCAGCGAACATTGCTCTTGTCTATGCCCATTCCGAAGGCAATGGTGGCGCAAATAACCTGCGTTTTGTCGTAAATAAAATTTTCCTGTGTTTTTGTACGTTCAGCAAAATTCAATCCCGCGTGATAAGCGGCAGCCTTAATACCATTTTGCTTTAATTTGGCAGCGAGTTGCTCGGTAGATTTACGACTTAAACAATAAATAATCCCAGCTTCATTTGGTTTTTTATTGATGAAATTTATAATTTGTGACAC
>JBAZGP010000198.1:0-6746 GCA_041652835.1 Lutibacter sp.
CCCTATATTTATTTTCTTCTTAGTTCCTTCAGTCAGCAAACCTATTTCTTCATAATTATCAATAATAGGAATGCAATTTTTATGTCCGTTATTGATTAATCTTTGAATATTTGTAATGTATTCATCTCTTTTGAAGCCATTGCAAAGTATATAAGTTTTATCGGTTATTTTACCTTCTTTCTTCAAACTTTCAACAATGTCAATGTCAAAGGCAGAAGAAGTTTCAATATGGATGTCATTTTTTAAAGCTTCATCCAACACATGTTTAAAATGAGAACTTTTGGTGCAATAGCAATAATGGTATTTGGCTTTATATTTATGCGTTTTCATGGATTTATGAAACCATTCTTTCGCTTGTTGAATATTTTGGCTAATTTTTGGTAAGTAGGTAAATTTTAAGGGTGTTCCAAATTGTTCAACCAATTTCATGGTGTCAATATCATGGAAATGCAAATTTTTATTGGAGTCAATTTTAAACTCTTCCTGTGGAAAATCGAATGTTTGATTTATTAAATCAATGTATTTTGTGTTCATTTAGTATTTTAATTTTACAATTAATAAGGCAGTCATTTTTCGACTAATATTAAGTTCAAAAAAAGGGTTGTTTTCTCTATACTCTTAATACTAAATAATTTTTTTTAAGCCTAACAACTTTCAATGGGCTGCACAACTTTAAAATGTGGTTAAAAGAAGTCATTAAAATACTTAATTCTTCGTTATATTTTTCAATAATATTGTGTTTTAAAGACCTGTAAATATACAAGTTAGACTCTAAAAAACGTGTATTTTTCATAGTTTTTAAAAACGTTGGCGCAAACTTATATAAAAAATCAATACAAATTAAAAAAAATCTATATTTATCGCGTAAAAACCAACTCATTTTTTGATGATAAATTTGCATCAAAAGCATAACCTTTCTCATTAAAAATTTTTAAATCTTCTTTCGTTTCAATATTGTTATCAATGATGAAACGAACCATCAAACCTCTCATTTTTTTGGAATAAAAAGCAATTGTTTTCAATTTTCCATTCTTAAAGTCTTTAAAAACCGGAGTGATTATCGGAACTTTCAATAAGGCTGGTTTTACAGCTTTAAAATACTCTTTACTCGCTAAGTTAATAAATAATTCATTATCAGCAAGTTCAGCATTCAGTTTTTCAGTAATTGAAGTATTCCAAAACCGATACAAATTTTCTTTGTTATCCACTTTTAATTTGGTTCCCATCTCTAAGCGGTATGGTTGCATTAAATCTAACGGTTTTAGCAAACCATATTGCCCTGACAGGATTCTTAATTTATGTTGAAGCTGATTTAATTGATTGGGAGATAAAGAATAAGCATCTAAACCCGTATAAACTTCACCGCTAAAAGCATAAATGGCTTGACGAGAATTTTCCAGAGTAAAAGGCAATTCCCAACTTTGGTTTCGTCGCCAATTTAATTCACCTAAATTTGGGGAAATGCTCATTAATTCTGAAAGTTGTTTTGGTGATTTATTTTTTAAAATAGTATTTATTTTTAAAGCTTCTTCCAAGAAAACTCCTTGCGTAAATTGCTTTGTGGGAATTGGAGTTTCATAATCCAATGATTTGGCAGGTGATATAACGATTTTCATTAATTACTTTTTATCTTTTTTTAGTTGAAATTTATTCAGCTGTGCAATTTTATGATTAAATTTTTAGAATAATTTATTAAAATTAAAAATTAATAAATAGATATTCGCGTTTTTCAAAATTATTATTGAAATAATCTGCATTTTACTCTTTTGTAACAAACATTTAAAATTAGAGTTTGTCCAAATTTTTCGTTGTTAAATAAGCTCATTTATAAATTGTTGCATCTTTTTATAGAGCAATCCAACATGATAACCATCCATTAATGCGTGGTGAACTTCTACTGAAAAAGGAATTTTTTGAATTTCATTTTCTGTAAATAATTTGCCAAATACCAATTTCGGAATTCCTTGTTCCCTTTCATTTCCCTTTCTTGCATGCTTAAATCCGGTAAGAGAAATCCACGGAATTGTGGAACAATGCATAATGCCCAACTCCTCCTTTTGGGAATATAATCCTTCTCCTTTTTTATGATTTTTGAGGATTTTTTTAGCGTTAATATCAAATTCAAAAATGGTTGACTGAAACTTAAAATTGCAAAAGGAAAAAGTCAGGTTATCATTTAAAACAGTTGAACCAATATTTATGGTATCAAATAAGTAAACTTTATCGTCTTTAAAACGCAATTTAAACTCAGTAATTTCATTGGCAACTTTTAAGGCAACATATAAACACGCCAATGAAAACGACAAATTATGTTGTTTGCAGTAGTTATAAAGTGGCGTAACTTCTAAATTGGCAGTAATATTGAAAAAAGGGTCTTCATACGTTTTAAAAAATTCGTATTGGGCATTTCTATTCCAGTTTTCAACATCAAATTCTTTCATGTCAATCCTTTTGATTTATGGTATAGCTTCTCCATTTCTCTAAACACAATTGCATATCTTGAGGCATTTCCGAATTAAACTGCATAAATTCTTTTGTAATGGGATGCTGAAAACCCAATGTTTTAGCGTGAAGTGCCTGTCTCGGCAATATTTTAAAACAATTCTCAACAAATTGTTTGTATTTGGTAAAGGTGGTTCCTTTTAAGATGATATTTCCTCCGTAGCGTTCATCGTTAAAAAGCGTGTGTCCAATATGTTTCATGTGTGCTCTAATTTGATGTGTTCTACCAGTTTCCAATTGACATTGAACTAACGTTACATAACTAAAACGTTCAAGCACTTTATAATGTGTAACTGCAGGTTTTCCAAATTCACCAGTTGGAAAAACATCCATTTGCAATCGATTTTTTAAACTTCTGCCTATATGTCCTTCAATAGTTCCTTCTTCTTCGGCTATATTTCCCCAAACTAAAGCATAATATAAACGCTCTGTTGTTCTGTCGAAAAATTGTTTGGATAAATGTGCCATTGCAAATTCAGTTTTTGCAACCACCAACAAACCACTGGTATCTTTATCTATTCTATGTACCAATCCTGGACGTTCATTAGAGTTTGTAGGCAAATTTTCAACATGAAAAATCAATCCGTTCACCAAAGTGCCGCTATAATTTCCATGACCGGGATGCACTACCATTCCTGCAGGTTTATTGACTACGATAACTTCATCATCTTCAAACAAAATATCCAATGGAATGTCTTCAGCCACCAATAAATTTTCATGTGGTGGATGCGCCAAAACAACTCGAACCACATCTTTTGCCTTTACCTTGTAATTCGATTTTACAGGAATGTCATTCACCAATATATTTCCTGCTTTTGCCGCTTGCTGAATTTTATTTCTTGTAGAATATTCTATAAAATTCATTAAATATTTATCCACACGCAAAGGTTCTTGACCTTCGCTGGCAACAAACCTATAATGTTCGTAAAATTCCTCTTTTTCTAACTCTAATTCGTCTGTAATCATCCGCTAACCTACTCTATTTGTTGACTTTCTGCAATACTGTCTCTTTCTATGCCTTCACCTTCAAAACCATCACCCAATTTCAGTATAATTTCAGAATCTTGCGGAATTTTATCGCCGTTTTTTAACTCTTTTCCATTAAATATTAAACCTCTCACCACATCTTTAGCAATGTCGTTTACATAAATTTCTGTTTCGCTTATTCTAAAACCAATTGCCGTTAGCTGCGAAGTGGCCTGTCTTTTTGTTTTGCCATAAAAATCGGGTATTTCAATATCCTTGTAGCTTGATGGATTTAAAGTTAAATATATTTTCCTGTTTTCTTTTACAAAATCACCAGCTTCAGGACTTTGCTCAATAACAGATTTTCCTGGGAAATTGGCATTATAACTTGCAGAATCTATCACTTCCCATCTCAAATCCAAAGCATCCAACGTGTTTTCAACTTGCTCCAAACTCATTTTTTCTAAGTTAGGAACTTTAATTTTCTGGCTGTGATTGGTTGAAAACCTTAACCAAACAGTGCCTAAAAAAAAGAGGATTAAGAAACCCACAAATGCCAGAAGCAACTGCTTTAAAAACACTTTAGATTTAATAAATTGAAATAAACTCATATTCCTATTTTTTTGATTTTGTGCAAAGATACTTTTTTATTGTTTATTTGTTTAATTGTTAAATTATTTCATTGATTTATTGGCCAATTGGTTAATTTTATTTCAAATCTTTGAGTAAGTTTGTATTCCATTTCATGAAACACAAAATGAAACGAGCATAACAAATTTTGATACACAAAGGAATGATTATTGGCGAACAGCAGCTGTTACCCCTAAAAAAATAAAATTTAAACAGATGAAAAAAAATATTGCCATAATTATGGGCGGATACTCTTCGGAAGTTGAAATCTCTTTAAAAAGCGGTGAAGTCGTATATCAAAACATTTCAAAAGAAAAATACAATACCTATAAAGTTCATATTCTTAAAGAAAAATGGGTGCTTGTTGACGATAATAAAAATGAATTCCCCATCAACAAACACGATTTCTCCGCAGAAATTAATGGAGAAAAAGTAAATTTCGACTGTATTTTTAATGCCATTCACGGACATCCGGGTGAAGACGGAACTATTTTGGCATATTTTGAATTGATTGGTTTAAAACACACTTCTGCACCATTTTATCAAATGGCATTAACCTTTAACAAGCGTGATTGTTTAAGTGTGGTAAAGCAATATGGCATAAAAACAGCAAAATCTTACTTCTTAAATAAAGGCGATAACATCAATGTCGAAGAAATTATTGCCAAAGTTGGTTTGCCTTGTTTTGTAAAACCTAACAATGCAGGTTCCAGTTTTGGAATTTCTAAAGCTAAAACCGCTTCGGAAATGATTCCGTCAATAGAAAAAGCTTTTAAAGAAGATTCTCAAATATTAATAGAAGAGTTTTTGGATGGACCAGAAATTACCATTGGCGTTTTTAATTTCAAAGGAAAAATTAAGGTGCTTCCTATGACAGAAATTGTATCAGAAAACGAATTTTTTGATTATGAAGCAAAGTATTTAGGAAAATCTCAGGAAATTACGCCGGCAAGAATTTCTCCTGAAATTCACCAAAAATTAGAAAAAATTGCAGCTCACGTTTATCAAATTCTAAATATGAACGGTTTTTCTCGTTCCGAATATATTTTGGTAAATGATGAACCTTATTTTTTGGAAATGAATACAGTTCCCGGATTAACAATAGCAAGTTTAATTCCGCAACAAGCTGAAGCCGCAGGCATTAGTTTAGAAGAACTTTTTCACAATGCCATTGAAATGGCTTTAAAAAATAACTCATGAATCGAGCATTACAAATTTTGACTCATAAAGGAATTATTATTGGCGAACCGGCAAGCAGGCAGGTTATGTTATCGCTAAAAAATAAAATTTAAACAGATGAAAAAAGCAATTTTCCCTGGGTCGTTTGACCCAATTACTTTAGGACACGTTGATATTGTTAACAGGGCTTTGCCTTTATTTAGTGAAATCATTATTGCCGTTGGCATAAATACAGATAAAACGTACATGTTTTCTTTAGAAGAACGCGTTAATTTTATCAAAAAACATTATGCAAATCAGCCAAAGGTAAAAGTGGAAACGTATTCTGGCTTAACCATTGATTTTTGCAAAAAATTAGATATTAATTTTATTTTAAGAGGCTTGCGAAATCCGGCAGATTTTGAGTTTGAAAAAGCGATTGCCCATACCAACAGAACTTTATCAACTGTTGAAACGGTATTTTTGCTGACCTCTGCCAACACTTCCTATATAAGCTCAAGCATTGTGCGCGATGTGTTGCGTAATGGTGGTGACATTTCAGGTTTTGTGCCTAAAAGTGTTCCTTCAAAATTGTAATAATGAATTTCAAAAAAAACCTTTTTTTAGCGCTGATTGCTTTATTTTCTTATTCAATTTCAGCACAAAAATCTACGCAGGATTTCTCCATAGTCTTCGAAAAATCAAATGGCGAAGAAACGGGAACTTATCAAGAAACCATAGCATTTTACAAAAAATTGGCAACGACTTATCCTGAAATTTCTTTGTTAGAAATGGGTGAAACCGACAGCGGATATCCCCTTCATTTGGTGGTCTTTAACAGTTCAAAAGAATTTGACTTCAATAAAATTAACGATTCCAAAAAAACAATTATTTTAATCAACAATGCCATTCACCCAGGAGAACCTGATGGAGTTGATGCTTCAATGATGCTGTTAAGAAATCTTGTTCAGGACAAAAACAAAATAAACGAATTAAAAAATGTGGTTTTGGCGGTAATTCCGATGTACAATATTGGCGGTGCTTTAAATAGAAATAGCCACTCACGTGCAAACCAAAACGGTCCAAAGGAATACGGATTCCGAGGAAATGCAGAAAACTACGATTTAAATCGGGATTTTATCAAAGCCGATACTAAAAATGCCAAAGCTTTTGCTGAAATTTTTCATTTGGTAAAACCTGATATTTTTATAGACAACCACGTAAGCAACGGCGCAGATTATCAATACGGAATTACCCATTTATTTACGCAACATAACAATTTGGGAAATGATTTAGGTGATTTTATCGAAAATGAAATGAAACCAAATCTTGAAGCTTCACTGCTAAAAAAAAACATAAGTATTACACCTTATGTGAATGTTTGGGGAACAACACCTGAAGCCGGTTTTAGTCAGTTTTTCGATAGTCCGAGATATTCAACTGGCTATAGCACTTTATTCAATACTTTTGGAATGATGGTGGAAACCCAT
>JBAZGP010000199.1:0-4428 GCA_041652835.1 Lutibacter sp.
CGCAACAACACACAGTGAAATAAGTGGAGTGGCCGACTATAAAGCTAGTAACGATTTCGATGCTTTGGATAAAATAAAAAATATTATTGATAAAATTGGAGATTATGACAAAGCCGGTTTTAACAGAATAAAAACGATAAATCCTGTTGAGAATCCAGAAGATATATTCGGAATTTTACCAGCCTCAAGAACCGATCAATATGATATGCTTGAAATTATAAAACGTTTGGTTGACAATTCAGAAATTGAAGAATATAAAAAGAGCTACGGGAAAACCATCATTTGCGGCTATGCCAGAATTGACGGTTGGGCTGTGGGAATTGTTGCAAACCAACGCAAAGTAGTTAAAAACGCCAATAGAGAAATGCAAATTGGCGGCGTTATCTATTCTGATTCAGCCGATAAAGCAACTCGGTTTATAGCCAACTGCAATCAGAAAAAAATTCCTTTGGTGTTTTTACAAGATGTAACCGGTTTTATGGTTGGCAGCAAAAGTGAACACGGCGGCATTATAAAAGACGGCGCCAAAATGGTCAATGCGGTGAGCAATTCCGTAGTTCCAAAATTTACTGTGATTATAGGAAATTCGTACGGCGCAGGAAATTATGCGATGTGTGGAAAAGCTTATGATCCAAGATTAATTGTTGTCTGGCCTTCTGCCCGACTCGCGGTTATGGGTGGTGAGCAGGCTTCAAAAGTGCTATTGCAAATAGAAACCGCTTCTCTAAAAAATAAAGGAGAAAAGATTACAAAAGAAGAAGAACAAAAAATACTGGAATCCATTCAGCAAAAATATAATACCCAAACCTCGCCCTATTATGCCGCAGCGCGTTTATGGACCGATGCTGTTATCAATCCGTTGAACACCAGAAAATGGATTAGTATGGGTATTGAAGCCGCCAATCATTCACCCATTGAAAAAGCATTCAATTTAGGAATAATTCAGGTTTAAAATTATTGTAAAAACAATTGGTAATAATTACATTTGCAGCACATAAAATAACATAAAATTATGGGAAGAGCCTTTGAGTTTAGAAAAGGAAGAAAATTGAAAAGATGGGCAGCTATGGCCAAAACCTTTACCAGAATAGGTAAAGATATTGTTATGGCAGTAAAAGAGGGTGGACCAAATCCCGATAGCAATGCTCGTTTAAGGGTGGTAATCCAAAATGCAAAGGCGGCCAATATGCCAAAAGAAAATATTGAGCGCGCCATTAAAAACGCAACCGAAAAGGACACTGCCAACTATAAAGAAGTTTTATTTGAAGGTTATGCGCCGCATGGCATTGCCATAGTTATTGAAACGGCAACCGACAACAATAACAGAACCGTAGCCAATGTTAGAGCGGCTTTTAACAAATGTAACGGAAACTTTGGAACTTCAGGATCTGTTGTTTTTATGTTTGACCATACGTGTAACTTCAGAATAAAAGCTGAAGACCTTAAAATAGATTTGGAAGAATTTGAATTGGAATTGATCGACTTTAATGTTGAAGAAGTTTTTGAAGACGAAGATGGAATTCTTATTTATGCGCCGTTTGAACAATTTGGAGCCATTCAAAAATATCTTGAAGAAAATAATTTAGAAATTTTATCTTCAGATTTTGAGCGAATTCCAACAACAACAGTTAAGCTTTCTGAAGAAGAACAAGCCGATGTTGAAAAACTATTGGATCGTTTGGATGAAGACGATGATGTACAGAATGTATATCACTCTATGGAAATGTAGTTATACCAATTTAAACATATAGTTTGGTATTCAATTTATTTTCTAAACTTTTTGCGTGTTAATTCTAATATTCCATTGATAAATGTCAATGGATGTACTGGATTTCCCGGTACATATAAATCTACATGAATTTTATTTAAAAAATCTCTATTTAGTGCATCACTATCTGCGAAAATACCACCGCTAATAGCATCTGTTCCTGCTAAAATAAACAAGCGTGGTTGCGGTAAAGCTTCATAAGCTATTTGTAAAGCTTCAGCCATATTTTTAGTAATTGCCCCTGTTACTACCAATCCATCTGCATGTCTTGGCGAAGCCGTAAACTCAATTCCATATCGACCCATATCAAAATTTACATTTCCACAAGCCCCTAATTCAAGTTCATTTCCGTTATCACCACCTGCTGAAATTTGGCGTAATTTTAGAGATCGATTAAAAATACTAAAGACTTCTTTTCTAATATCATTAGAATCTACTTTAATATTTGAACTTTGTCCTTGCAAAATCAACAATTGGTCTCGCTGATTGGTTGCCATTTTATGTTGATTTGTAAATTTAATTTTATTGGGAAATTGCATTTGACAATCTCCACAAAAAACACATTTACCCAAATCAATTCCCAATTGTTCGTTTTTTTTAAATAAGGCTTTAGTTGGACAAAATTCTACAATTTCATCAAGGTTTACTTGTTGATTCGAAATTTCAGGTATTCCCCTAAAAGGACCTGGAACCGTTGCATTTACTAAGTCTTTAATGAACTGTTTCCCTTGATGTTTTACTATATTTAAATCATCTAATAACATAAATATCTATTTTATAAATCATGGCCACAATAAGATAAATCGTAGCTTTTATTATTAATAGGAAAATCCGAAATTTCTACATTTCTTAAAGATAATTCCACCGCTTTCCAATTGTGCATTGAAGGATCTTTAATTTTATAATAGGATAAATTACCTTCAGAATCGGTTAAAGCGCTATGCATAATTTCACCTCTCCAGCCTTCTGTGGCACAAACTGCAAAACTATTTGGTTTTAAATTTGTTTTATAAACAGGTTTAGCTGAATTTAAATTAACATTATGAATTTCAATTAATTTTTTAATAATTTTAATAGATTGAGTCACTTCAATATATCGAATACTTCCTCTGGCCATCACATCACCAGAAATGTAAGTTTCCGGTTGAAAATTTAAATCTTTATAACTAATTAAAGGATGTGTATATCGAACATCTCTTTTAAACCCAACAGTTTTAGCAACCATACCAACACAGCCTAATAAACCAACGTTTTCTTTAGAGATAGTGCCAATACCTTCAAATCTTTTAATAATACTTGGTAAATTAAATGTTTTCTCTGCCATTTCATTAAACCTCCATTCGAATGATTCTAACACATCCATTAATTGCTTCTTCAATTCAATAGTTAAAGGGAAATTAGTTCCTCCTACCCTAATTAAACTCTTTCCAAACCTATTTCCACACCACATTTGGATGAAATTAATAATAGGAGTTCTTAATCCGCTAAACACACTGCTTCCTAATTGATAGGCAACATCTGTACACATGCCACTTAAATCACCTGTATGCATAGCAATTCTTTCCAGCTCTAATCCAATCGCGCGTTCAATTTTTAAAGATTCATCAATTTCAATTTCAGACAATGATTCCATAATATTTACGAAGGCTGTATTATGTGCAATTGCAGTGTCTGCACAAATACTTTCAGCTAAAATTGTACGTTGTAAAATAGATTTTTTCTGTAAAAATAATTGTTCTACCCCTCTGTGTTGCCAACCCAATTGAATTTCTAAATGTTTAACAGTTTCCCCATGGCAACTGAACTTAAATAATCCAGGTTCAATAATTCCGGCATGAATTGGTCCAACGGTTACTTCGTGCAATTCGGTTGAATCAAATTGATAAAACGGATAATTACCGATTGTTTTTGATTTATCTGCTCTATTATTGGCATATCGAATTGGCTTCAACCAAGGATGATTTAAAAATTGAATATTAAAATTTTCATGAATTTCACGCTCAAAAAAATGAAGTCCTTCAAAGTGTTGCGTTAAAGATTCCAAAGGTATTTCAATAGATTTTAGCTGGTGTGAGAAACACCAAAACTCATGATTTAAATCATTGGCAATAATCATAATAAATTGAAAACCATTAGCATTCGGCACCGCAAAATATTGTGAACAATGTGTTTTTTCAACATCTAATAAATGATCTAAAACTTGATTTTTAAATTCATCATACTCCAAAATAGGAATATTCTCAATTTTTAAGTTTGAAGTGTTTTGTAATTTTATATATTTCATTGTAGATTTCATTCCCTTTAATTTACAATTGATTGTATTAAATTAAATAATGTTTGATTTTGAAACAAACCAAAGTACATGCTGATAACAATTAACAGTATTTGGAGCACGTATTCAATAGGAGCTCCTTTTAATTTACCAATAAAATTTGGATCAACAGGATGAAATAATATTTTAAAAATAGCTCTAATTAAAACATAAAATATGACAATTAAAGGGAAAAACACTAAAATAACTAATATCCAATGTTTTTGAAGTATTAAAGCTTTGAAAATTAATAATTCACTAATAAATATACCAGATGGAGGCATTCCCATAATGGCGATTGAACCAAATAAAAGTATTAAACCTCCTACTGGATTTTGATAAAAATAAC
>JBAZGP010000199.1:4438-6744 GCA_041652835.1 Lutibacter sp.
AATTATTAACACGAATCATCTGCCCAACTTGAAAAAACAAACCAGATTTAACAATAGAATTAAATGTTAAATGCAAAAAGGCAGCAAACATACCGGCTTTTCCTAATGACAAAGCAATAATTATAAGTCCTGCATGTTCCATACTTGAATATGCATATAAACGTTTACAATTTTTTATCCTCATTAAATAAGCTGCTGCAAAAAATAAGGTTGAAATCCCACAAATCAATAATACATTATTCATCCAAGGTCCTATAGATGTTTCTGAAAAAGCTTTATAAAACCTGAATATTCCTAAAAACCCAGCATTTAAAACAACCGTTGAGAACAAGGCACTTACAGGAGAAGGGGCAACATCCTTAGCATCTATATCAACATTAAACATAGGAATAACACCCATTTTAACACTAAAACCTACTAAAATAAAAATAAAAGCAGATTTTAGCCAAACTGGATCCATTGCTAATGCATTTTCTTTTAACAATACAAACGATAAATCTTTTAAACCAGTTTCTTGTCCTGCAACACTTAATAATAATATACCTACAAATGCCAATGTTATCGAAACCGAACAAATAAATACATATTTCCAAACAGCTTCCAATACAATAGATTTTCTATCATGATAAATTAAGGTAGCTCCTGTTAAAGTGGTGGCTTCAACAAATGTCCATAACATCCCATACTGACTACTTAAATACACGCCCATTAAAGCAGCATTAAACGCAATAAAAACAGCATTATGAATTCTTACAGTTCTCTCGGTTTCACCTCTTGCCTGCTCATATACTTGATAGTGAATGGCAGCCATAAAACTTATAATCGAAAGTATTGCGGCAAATAATACACCTGCACCATCGAAGTTAAAGAATTCTACTTTTTGATTATCAATATCTAAAAATAAATAGATAACAAATATTATTTGTAATACATTAAATAAATAAACTGCATAATGCATTATTTTTTTTGATTTCATTAAATAAATGAAAATCATAAAAATCACAACTAAAATATAGTACAAATAAATCATATATTTAATCTTTCAAACTTACTAATGCATCCGATGAATCATCTACAAAATGATATGCTAACTTATTATAAAACACTCCTAAAACCAGAACGCTCACCAACAAATCCAATAAAATTGCTGTATTTATTAACATAGGCATTTCATTACCAATGGCTAATGCCAATAAAAAAACACCATTTTCTATAATAATATAACTTATAATATGAATGGTAATATTTTTATTGACTACAATAAATATTAAACCCATAATTACAGCGGTAATAGCCGTGGACAAGTATTTAACTTTTATAAAATCATTTTTTAATAAATTTCCAAGGGTAATAGTTATTGTAAAAATGAAAACGTATGCAATAATTAAATAAAAACCTTTCATTTTACGATGACTTTTGAAATTTTTAATGTTGGTAACTCTATTTTTTTTAGCAACATTTAATAAATATGCAGGAATTAGAATTCCTTTAAAAACGAGCGTTTCAATTGCAATAAATCCAATGTTAAAATAACTTAATTCATTCAATTCTACTAGTGAAATTAAAAATAGTAATATTCCCTGAAAACCCAATAAAAATATATACCTCTGAACATTTACTGAAATAGCAAAATAAAGAATTGAAACAGCAAACAAAAGAATAAATAAAGCATCCATATTATAAATTATTTTCCAATAATAATATCATTAAAAACATAACAACCGCAATACTTGAAATTGTTAATATAAATTGAGAGTTATAAAACAATTTAAGTCGTGCTCTAAAACTTTCTAATACTCCAATTATTACCACAAATAGTATTTCGACAACAATGAAAACTAAAATTTCTTGCCAAATTGGTAGTTGGAATAATACCAACACAATATTTGCAATTATTCCACCAAAAATTGAAAATTTTAAAGCGTTTCCTATATTAATTAATGCCATATCCAAACCGCTATTATCTAAAACCATAACTTCATGAATCATAGTAAGTTCAAGGTGAGTTTTAGGATCATCAATAGGTAACCTACTACACTCAATTAATGCAAATTGTAAAAAAATGTATGAAGCAAATACCACAAATAAAATGGAAGAATACACATCAAGGTTAAACGGCGTAAACATAGTTGCAAAAGAGCTATTACCAGTTAAAAGCACTAATGAAGCCATTATCATAAAAAATGCAGGTTCAATTAACATGGAATATAAAGCCTCTCTATTTGCGCCCATACCTCCAAAACCACTTCCCGTATCCAGCGCACCAATAATTACAAAAAATTTTCCTAAAGCCATTAAATAAATAA
>JBAZGP010000200.1:0-6665 GCA_041652835.1 Lutibacter sp.
TCCAAAACAATCGATTTAAAAGCTGTTCAGAACTTTTAGCCAAATACAAATAATGGTATTGAAAATTATTTGGTCTGAATTCGCCGAAACTCAACTTGACGAAATCTATGAATATTACGAAAAGAAAGCAAGTTTGAGTATTGCCAAAAAACTTTTGAAAGGAATTATCAATGAACCAAAAAAGTTGATAAAAACACCACACATTGGGCAAGAAGAATTACTTAAACAAAGAAAAATTCAATATCGATATTTAGTTTTCAAAAATTATAAATTGATTTATGCTGTGGATACAGAAAACGGATTTATAAAAATTGCAGATGTTTTTGATACCCGGCAAAATCCACCAAAACTGAAACGAACAAAATAAAGCCAGTTGTCAAGCCACATATAATTTATGCTTAAATCTAAACTAAATTTAAACTAACAAACCTTCAATAAAAATATTGCTACGTACGAAAAATCTTTGATTTTTAGGTCGCACAAATCATAATACAAAACCATTAATCGCAATGCAAAAAATCACAGCGAATGGATAGACAACAAGCTGAAATAAAACTAAAACAGATTTTTGGATTCGATAGGTTCTATGATGAGCAATGGGAAACCATTGATTTGCTATTTCGAGGTAAGAGAGTTCTTTTAATTGAAAAAACAGGATTTGGAAAATCATTATGCTTTCAATTTCCAGCTACACAATTTGATGGTTTAACAATCATATTTTCACCACTGATTGCTTTAATGCGTGACCAAGTTAAAGGGCTAAAAGAAAATGGTATTAATGCCAAGTTTATTAACTCAGAACAAACCGCAGAGGAAAATTCACAAACTATTCAAGATGCAATAAATGGAAAACTGAAGATTTTATATATAGCACCTGAAAGACAAGAAAATCAAGAGTGGATACAAGCTACAAGACAAATGAATTTATCAATGATTGTTATTGATGAAGCTCATACAATTTCAGTTTGGGGGCACGACTTTCGACCAGCCTTTAGGAGGATTATTAATTTAATTCAGTTGCTTCCTAAAAATATGCCAGTTTTAGCGACCACAGCAACTGCAACAAAAAGAGTGCAGGTTGATATTGAGAAACAAATATCAAATGACATAACAACACTAAGAGGACGGCTAATAAGAGATAATTTTAACTTATATGTTATCAGTGTTAAATCGGAAGACGAAAAATTAATTTGGCTTGCGGAGAATTTAAATAGAATTGAAGGAACAGGTATAATATATACAGGAACAAGAGTAAATACAGAAATATACTCCCGTTGGTTTGAATACCTTAAAATAAACGCTACTGAATATAATGCAGGTCTTGACGGAGAAACGAGAAAAGAAGTTGAAAATGGATTAATGAGTAATAAGTGGAAGGCTGTTATTTCTACAAATGCCTTAGGAATGGGGATTGACAAACCTGATATTAGGTTTTTAATTCATACTCAAATCCCAGCTTCACCAATTCATTACTATCAAGAAATTGGGAGAGCAGGAAGAGATGGAAAGCCAACAACTATAATTTTATTTTATAATTCTTCAAAAGACGATAAAGGAATAGAAGAAGATTATAAACTTCCCAAAGCGTTCATAGATGGAGACCGTCCAAGTTTAAATAAGTACAATAAGGTTATCAATGCTGTTAAAAGTGAGCAATTCGGTGAACGTCAAATAATGAAAGCAACCAACCTAAAACAAACTCAGGTACGGGTAATTAAAGCCGACTTAATCGAACAAGGAATTATTAAAGAGGTAATTTATGGTCGGTCTAAAAAATATGAATATCAATTTGCTGCACCTGAGTTAAATACAAAAGCATTTGAAGAATTGAGAGAATTAAAACTCAAAGAACTTGAATCAATGCTTGAATATGTCAATTTGAATACTTCAAGAATGGAATTTTTGTGTGAATATCTTGGTGATACGATTCCTGACAAAATTGAAAATTGTGATAATACAAATCTTCAAAGAATAATTTCTAATCCTCAACCTGATACTATAAATTTGCTTTCTGATTTTCGAGAAACCTATTTTCCTGAACTGAGAGTTGAAAGTAGGGGTTCAAATATTGTAAATGGGATTGCAGCAAGTTATTATGGGGTATCAAATGTTGGTGCTGCACTTAGCAGAAGTAAGTACCAAAATGGTGGTGATTTCCCTGATTTTTTACTTAAATTGACATTAAAAGCATTTCGAAAACAATATGGACAAGAACTGTTTGACTTAATTGTATATGTGCCACCTACTGAATCAGGAGATTTGGTTAAGAATTTTGCAGAAAAAATTTCAAGGGTTTTGAAAGTTCCTATTTCACATAATCTTGTAAAAATAGGAAAAACACAACCGCAAAAAGTATTTGAAAATGGTTATTTAAAAAGAGATAATGTAGAAGGAATGTTTGCATTTAATAATCCTGAACAAATAAATGGTAAAAATGTTATTCTTTTTGATGATATTTTTGATAGCGGTGCAACAATTAAAGAGATTGGAAAAATGTTAACTAATAATGGTGCAAGTAAAATAGCACCCTTAATAATCGCCCGAACTGTTGGTGGTGATATATAAATAGGAATAATATGAATGAAGAACTATCTTATTGGCTTGCTTTGGCACATTTGCCAAAATTAAGAACTAATAAAAAGAATGAAATAATTGTTAGATTATTTGAAGAACAAAAAACGATTATTGATTTCTTTCATTTTGAGCCAAAACAATGGAAAGATAACTATGAATTAAATCAAAATGAGATTTTATTATTTCAAGATGCTATAAAAGAATTATCAAATTATGCTTTTATGGTTGAGGACCTTCTTGAACAAGGATACAGTATTTTACCAATCACTTCACCTGAATATTCTCCTATTCTTAAAAAGAATTTGGGCAGAACATACGCACCAACTTTAATTTATACAAAAGGAAATAAGGCAATAATGAAAGAAAAATCTGTTGCTATTGTAGGTTCAAGAAATGCAGATAAAGTGTCTTTGGATTTTACAGATAATATTGCTAAAACAGCTTCCAAAAATTACAAAGTTATAGTAAGTGGTTTTGCCAAAGGAGTTGATAAACAAGCGTTAGATTCAGCACTAAAATATAAAGGACAAAGTATTATTGTTCTTCCTCAAGGTATTTCAACATTTAATTCAGGATTTAAAAAATATTACAAACATATAATTGACGGAGATGTGATGGTATTGAGTACTTTCTATCCAAAAGCGACATGGAGTGTTGGTTTAGCAATGGCTCGCAATCCAATCATTTATGGTTTAGCAACTGAAATTTTTGTTGCCGAATCAAGCAGTAAAGGAGGTACTTGGTCTGGCGTTGTTGATGGATTAAGAAAAGGAAGGAAAATATTTGTAAGGAAACCAGACTTTAATGAGAAAAATGCTAATAATGAATTAATTCAAAAAGGGGCTATTTCTGTTGATGCAAAAGGAAATGTTTTGAGCTATGAACAACAAACAGTATTGAGTCAAAAGATTGTTTCAGAAACTGATCCAAATGATGTTGAATATAAAATTATTGAATTATTAAAAAAGGGAGTATTTACTTCAAAGCAAATTGTTGAGACTTTGAAATTAGATTGGAGTTCAAGAAAGGTCTCAACATTTCTTAAGGAACAAAGTGAAATTATTACAGTAAAAGGAAAACCGTTAAAGTATGCACATAAAGAACGAACAGTCCAGTCACAAAAAACATTATTTGATTTAAAATGAAAACATAAAGTGGCAAACAAATAGTATAGTGCTTAGCTGCTTTGCAGGACGGCAACACATCATACCAAAACCATTAACTATAAATCAAAAAAATTAATATGAAAAAAACTAAATTATTTTTAACATTATTTGTTGCAATAATGTCTTTACAGAGTTATTCACAAAAATCGAATGAATTTAGGTTCTATTATGGAACTTCTGACTCTGAATTTTTAAGAGAATCTATGGATGGTGGAGGAAATTATAAAATTACAAATTTTAATGAATTTGGGATAAAGTATTTAAGGCAACTTCTTGGCAATTTTTATATTGAAACTGGAATTAACTATTCTAAAAGCGATGTAAAAATAACTCCTGAATTTATGGGAGAACCTGTTTCATCTCGATTTGAAAAATTAGAAATTATTTCAATTCCAATTTATGGAAATTATACATTTTGGAAATACCTATTTGTAAATGGAGGACCAATTTTGGATTTTCAAACGTCTGATAATTCAACTGACTCTCAATCTGGAATTGGATATAGCTTGGGAATTGGTGGGAAATATGATTTCAATAAGTTTTTAATATTTATAAATCCCAATTACAAAAGACACTCTGTTATTCCATTCGAAAAAGAGAATAATCATCAAAAGTTGACAGAACTCGGAGTGCAAATAGGATTAGGTTATAAGTTTTAGAAAATCATCTACAGGCCATTACACATAAAAATTGCATAATTCAATAAAATATGACGTTTACAATAAATTAAAACCTAATTTTAAAAAATGAAAAATTGCGTTTTCAAAATTGCAATTTTTCATGCGCTAAACCATTAATCAAAATTAGAAAAAAGTGCAAAAACAATGAATTGGATTTTAGGAATTATCTTTATTTTGGTTTTAGTGTTATTGATTAACAGTTATTCCAAAAATAAAAGGTATAAGAAATTAAAAGTAAATCTTCTGAAAAATTGGGGAAAACAGAAAGAAAGTGAATATTTTAATTTTTATGTAATTGGAAAATATTTTGAAAATAATGCACATAAAAATCGGGCATATCACCAAATTTCAGAAAGAACAAGTTTAGATTTAGATATTGACGAGCTATTCAAATTTATAGATCGAACTTCTTCTAAAATTGGACAACAATATCTTTACTTCAAAATAAGAACCATCGAAACGGTTGAAAAATTAAAGAAGTTTGATTTATTAAGTAAATTATTTTTAAACAATGAAACATTAAGGTTTAAATGTCAATTAATTTTATCAAATCTAAATTCTAATGATTCTTATGATTTAGAAAAATTGATAAATGATAAACCAATTGAAAAACCTAAATATTTAAAATTTATTTACGCTTCATCTATAACTTCTGTTTTATTATTAATTCTAACTTTTTTCAATCCTGTATTTTCACTTTTTTTGCTTCCCATTTTTATTATAAATACTGTTTTTCACTATAAAAATAAAGAAAATGTAACTTATTACATTAGCGCTGTAAATCAACTTTCAAAAGCTTTAAAAGCAGGTAAAGAACTTTCGCAATTTGAAGAAATTAAATTACATTTTTCTAATTTATCCTTTATTAAAAATGTAAGTACACTACAACTAAAAACTGAATTTGTAGGATTTGAAAATGTTCTAATAAATGAATATGCTTTGCCATTTTGGTTTTTAATTGAACTGATAAAAATTCAATTTATGGTTGAATATATTATCTTTTTTAGTTTCATTGATTCTATAACAAAAGAAAAAGAGAGCATTGATAAACTATTTCAGTTTATTGGAGAAATTGATTCAGCAATATCCGTAGCTTCACTAAAATCAGGTAACTTAGAAAATTGCGAACCTAGCTTTACTGTAGAGAAACAAATTATCACAAAAGAAATCACACATCCATTAATCGAAAATTGTATTGCAAACAATTTAAACCTTTATCATAAAAGCCTGTTATTAACTGGCTCAAATATGTCTGGAAAGACTACATTTATTAGAACAATTACTATAAATTCTATTTTAGCACAAACTTTAAATATTTGTTTTGCAAAAGAATATTCTGCTCCGTTTTTAAAAGTTTATTCTTCTATTAGAATAACTGATGATTTACTTGAGGATACAAGTTATTATTTAAAAGAAGTTTTAATAATTAAAGAACTTATTGAAGCCTCACAAGATAAAAACCCTTGTTTATTTGTGCTTGATGAAATTTTTAAAGGAACAAATACTATTGAACGAGTATCGGGAGGAAAAGCAATTTTATCTTATTTAAACAAAGAAAATCATATTGTATTAGTTTCAACTCATGATATTGAATTAACCGAGTTACTTGAAAAAGAAAGTTATGAATTACATCATTTCAGTGAGAATATTGAAAATGATGAATTGTATTTTGACCATAAATTAAAAACAGGAAAGTTAAAAACTCGAAATGCAATTAAAATTTTAGAATTATATAAATATCCTGCTGAAATTATAACTGATGCAAGAAAGACAGAACAAAATTACTTCGCCAACAATGCTCATAAAATTGCTTAATTCAATAAAACAGAATGTTTTTAAAACAGAAAAAATACTAATTTTAAAAAATAGAAAATTGCAATTTCAAACCTGCAACTTTTCACGCTCAAAACCGTTAGCATTCAGACTAAACAAAGGACAAAATTAATATTTTGAAATGAAAAATGACATAAAATTACCAGATACAATAGGTTTGAGAAGAGAATTTAAACGCAAGTTCAATTTTTGGGAATTGTATTGTTCGTTAGTTTATATCCCAAGGGCATTGTCAAAATTAATTGGGAATAATAAAAGCAAATTAGTGAGTCCTGAATTTATAGAGCGTTTGCAATTGGCAGTAACCGAAGTAAATGGCTGTCCGGCTTGTTCTTACCAGCATACTAAAATGGCTTTGAATTTAGGTATGAGTAATGAAGAAATAAGTAGCTTCTTAAGTGGAGGCGATGAG
>JBAZGP010000201.1:0-1211 GCA_041652835.1 Lutibacter sp.
AAATTTTTCCGTTTTTTTGAACTACGGTAAGTCCTTTTCCTTCAAAATTAAGCAATGCGCTGGAAATGGCATTTTTTAACTGTTGCATTTGAGCTTCTTTAGCGTTGATTAATCCTTGCAACTCGTTAATTTGGCTGGAGCGACTTTCCAATTCATTTTGAAGTTTTTCCAATCGGTCACTTTCAATGGCTAATTTTCTTTCCTTTTCTTCTAACTGAGCCAATAACTCTTTATTTTTTTGAGATTGCTCGGTCATTTTTTTTGAGCTTTGAGTGGAAAGTACGTTATACGATTCATCTAAATTGTTGTATTTATTTTGAAGAGAAGCCAACTCACTGTCCAATATTTTCTTTTGGGTTGAAAGCACATCAAAGTCACTGTTAAGTTTTTCTAAATCGGCCTCCAATACTTTTTTAGCAGTCAACAAATTGTCTTTTTCTTCTATTAATGCAGAGTTGGAAGAACGCAAATTATTGTATTTTGTTTCTAGTTCTTGATACAGCTTTTTGGAAACACAAGAATTTAACATGATTGCCAAAATTAAAAAGATTGCTTAATTTTTTAAAATAATGATATTTTTAATTAATTAATCTATTTCAACAACAATGGGACAATGGTCCGAATGTTTTGCTTCTGGCAAAATATAGGCTCTTTTAATTCTATCCTTCATTGCCTTATTAACCAAGTGGTAATCTATTCGCCAACCTTTATTGTTGTTTCTTGCGTTTGCGCGATAACTCCACCAAGTATAATGATGCGGTTCTTTGTTTAAATGACGAAACGAATCAACAAAACCACTGTCTATAAAATTCCCCAGCCATTCTCTCTCAACGGGTAAAAACCCAGAGGTATTCCTATTCTGAACCGGATTATGAATGTCAATTTCAGTATGGCAAATGTTATAATCGCCACAAATAATAATATTGGGAAGTTCCTTTTTGAGATTGTTTACATAGTCCATAAATTGAGCCATGTAGTTAAGTTTAAACTCCAAGCGGTTATCATTGGTTCCGGATGGTAAATATAAGCTCATTATTGATACGTTTCCAAAATCTGCTCTTAAATTTCTTCCTTCATAATCCATCGCCTCAATTCCGGTGCCATAAACCACACGATCAGGTCTGGTTTTTGATAAAATTGCCACGCCACTATAGCCCTTTTTCTCTGCTGAAAACCAATAATGATAATTATAACCCGCATTTTCAAATAAA
>JBAZGP010000201.1:1221-6647 GCA_041652835.1 Lutibacter sp.
CTTAGATCTAACTGTTCTTTATGCGCTTTTATTTCCTGCAAACAAATGACATCGGGATTTGCAGCTTCTAACCACGAAATAAAACCTTTGTTTAATGCGGCTCTGATTCCGTTAACATTGTATGATATTATTTTCATTTGTTTTCGTATAGTTCTCTTAATTTTCTTCGCATCACTTTGTTGGAAGCGGTACGCGGCAAAATGTCAATTTTAACCAAATCGGCAACTTTAAAAAGAGGATTTAATTCTTTTTTAATAAGATTCTTGGAAAGTTGTAACCTTTCTTCATCCAAAATTGGCGATTCCTTTTCAACATAGAAAACAACCAGTAAACTAGGTCCGCCGCCTTTTGGAGAAACTGCTATTGCCGCTGATTCCCGAACAAACTCCATGTGATTTAAAACAGACTCAATTTGAACAGAACTCACTTTTATCCCTCCTAAATTCATGGCATCATCAACCCTTCCCAATGCTTTGTAATAGCCATTTTCCAATTGCTCTAATTGGTCTCCATGACGCCTTAACATTTTCCCCTCATAGTATGGAGTTCCTTTGTAATAAACTTCAAAATGATTGCTATTTAAAAGCACTGTTGACAATCCCATAATTGGTGGAATTAAAAATAACTCTCCTTTTTCGGATTTATTGTTATTTTCATCCAATAAAACAAATTCACCTCCTAAAGCCTGCGTTGAAAATGTACTTGCAATATTGGGCTGCACCACTGTACTCGTTACATAACCTCCACCAATTTCAGTGCCTCCGCAATATTCAATAATAGGTTTATTGTTTGCCAATTGCATCAGGTATTCCATATCAGCGGGATTAGAAACTTCTCCTGTTGAACTGAAACATTTTATGGAATCCCAGTTAAATTTCTCCATACTCCTATCATTTTTCCACGATTTAACAAAGCTTGGAACTACGCCCAACATGGTCACTTTTGCATTTTGAACAAATTTTCCAAAATCCTCGATAGTTGGCACATCATAGTATAAAGCAATGGTAGCTTTGTTGATTAAAGTGGCAAAAACAAGCCAAGGACCCATCATCCAGCCCAAATTGGTTGGCCAGCAAATAACGTCGTTTTGTTGAATATTATGATGATAATAACCGTCGCTTGCGCATTTTATGGGTGTATTGTGTATCCACGGAATTGCTTTGGGCTCACCTGTTGTTCCCGATGAAAACAACACCGTAATTAAGTCCTCCGGATTTTGTATTACGGTATCAAAATTGGAATTTTCACTTAAAAATTCATGCCAATACATATCTCCTTTTCTCAATAAAGTTGGTACCTGTGAAACCTTCAAAACAATAGCTTTTGGCGCATTGGCTTCCAATACTTTTGAAAAAAGTGGCAATTCCTTTTGTGCCCTTTGAAAAATATCTTGGGTAAAAATTAATTTAGGTTCCGTAATTTTTAAACGCACGGCAATTTCATTTATGGTAAAACTATCTGCGATGGTTACCACGGGTATTCCTGCTTTTATGGCAGCCAAATAAACCGCAACCGCTTCCAACGTCATTGGCATATAAATGGCTATTTTATCGCCGGAAACTAAGCCATGTTCAACCAGACTGTTTGCAATTTTATTCACTAAAATCAGCAATTCTGCCTGACTTACTTTTTGAATGGATTTTCCTTCTTCTTGAAATAATATTGCAGTGGCTTCATCATTATTTTGAAAACAGGAATCCACAATATTTAATTTGGCATTTTTTAACCATTGTGCATTTTCAACACCCTGAGAAATATCTAAAATTGTAGTAAATTTTTTTTCTAATTTAATCCCTAAATTTTTAATGGTAGCTTCCCAAAATTCGGTCTTTTCTTTAACCGACCACTTCCAAAAATCTTCATAATTTTCGAAACCATAGTGAAGCATCATTTTATAAATGTTGCTTTCTTTTATGATTTTTTCTGAAGGTTGCCAAAAGGATTTTATGTTCATTAGAATTAAAATTCAGGATCCTCATTTATTTTTATATCAGATGCGTCGTTATCGCTTTTCTGTTTTCTACAATCTGTTTCAATAGTCAATACTTCTGGTCTTTCAAAGGGGCCTTTACTTACATTCAACGTTGGGTCTGCGTACATTTTTTTATAATAAATCCCCCAAATTGGCAATGCCATAGTGGCACCTTGCCCTTTGCTAAGACCCGCAAAATGAATAGCCCTATCCTCACCGCCAACCCAAACGCCGGTTGTCAGGTTAGGTACCATACCCATAAACCAACCATCAGATTGATTTTGGGTAGTTCCTGTTTTTCCTGCAATTGGATTTGTAAAACCGTACGGATAACCTGTTACCATATCATCGGCATAAGTTGCTCCTTTGGTGCGTAATCGAATACCTGAACCCGATTCTGTTACACCTTCCAATAAATTGGTAATTACATAGGCTGATTCCTCGCTTAATGCTTCTTTTGAATTTGGCATAAATTGTTCCAACAGCATTCCGTTTTTATCTTCAATTCTTAAAAGCATCATAGGCTCTATTCTTAAACCTTTATTTGCAAAAGTTGAATAGGCACCAACCATTTCATATAATGATAAATCTACAGATCCCAGCGCTATTGAGGGCACTTCTGGAATTTCACTTTCTATCCCAACACTATGAGCCAAGTTAACCACCGTTTTGGGATGCACCATGTCAATTAACTTTACGGTAATTACGTTTATTGAATTTGCCAGTGCTTGTTTTAATGTTAATTCCCCACCATATTTATTATCTGAATTTTTTGGTGTCCAATCTGCCGGCATTCCATATTTTTCTGCAGGAATTGTATAGGGCGTATTTGGCAATTTATAACAAGGCGATAATTTTAATTGGTTAATTGCCGCAGCATAAACAAAAGGCTTAAAGGTAGAACCAACCTGACGTTTTTGTTGTTTAACCGCATCATATTGAAAATGTTTATAGTTTACCCCGCCAACCCAGGCTTTTATATGGCCAGTTTGTGGCTCAACCGACAATAATCCAGATCGTAAAAATTGTTTGTAATATTTAATGGAATCATAAGGAGTCATAATCGTGTCTATTTCTCCTTTCCATGAAAATACGCTCATGTTCGTTTTTTCTTGAAAAGAAGCTCTGATTTCATCATCCGAAGCACCATTAGATCTCATACGAATCCAACGGTCAGAACGTTTCATTGCCTGACTCATAGTAACTTCAACCTGATCTTTGTCCAGATTGTAAAACGGCGCTGTTTTGTTGCGTTTTTGTTCTTTATCGAATACGCGCTGCAAATTGGATATATGCTCTTGCATTGCTTCTTCGGCATATTTTTGCATACGCGAATCAATGGTAACGTATATTTTAAGTCCATCCCTTTGTAAATTATAATCTGTACCGTCGGGTTTTCGATTGTTTTTTATCCAGGTTTTCATAAAATCACGCAAATATTCCCTAAAATAGGTTGCCGATCCATCACTATGTCCCTCCTTGTTTACATCCAAGCTTAAAGGTGTTGGCTTTAATGAATCTCTTTCTTTTTTAGTGATAAAATCGTTTTTATACATCTGATTTAAAACCACATTCCTGCGGTTTTTAACCAATTCTGTCCTTTTTAACGGATTGTAATAGGAGGCATTTTTAAGCATTCCAACCAACATTGCAGATTCTTTTACTTTTAGGTCGATTGGTTCTTTTCCAAAATAAATACGCGACGCTGACCGAATACCAACAGCCAAATTCAAAAAATCATACTTATTTAAGTACATCGTTAAAATTTCCTGCTTTGTATATTGGCGTTCCAGCCTAACGGCAATCACATATTCCTTTACCTTTTGTAAAATTCTTTCCACTATATTTCTGGAACCTTCTCCGTGAAATAAAAGCTTGGCCAATTGTTGTGTTATGGTACTTCCACCGCCTTCGCTTCCCAACATCACAACTGCGCGTATGGAAGCTCGGAAGTCTATTCCGGAGTGATCATAAAACCGCTCATCTTCAGTAGCCGTTAAGGCATTTACTAAATTTTCTGGTAAATCTTTATATTTTACGGGAGTTCTGTTTTCATAGGCATATTTTCCTAGTGTTTTTCCATCCATTGAAATCACTTCTGAAGCCGTATTTTTTTCAGGGCTTTCTAATTCTTCAAAAGAAGGAAGCGAACCAAAAGCACCAAAAGAAGCCAGTAAGAAGAGCAAAATTATGAATAAAATTCCTGCAATAATAATCTTCCAAAACCATTTTATATACTTTGAAAACTGATCGTTACTTGTTTTTGTTTTTGTCATTTTTTCACTTTTTCAATTCTTAGCCCAACATCTGTTATGCCTTTTAAAGGATTTTTTCCTTCAATATCATTGATGCCGCGCGTTGCGTGTTGAATATTAAATTTGTAGGTTCCTATTTCAGAAAAAACAACATTCTCCTTATAAAATAGTTTATTCTCTTTAAGATCGGTAAATCCAGAACCCAGCCAGTTACCGGAAGCATCCGTCATTTCATATTCCAAAGTATCTATTACTTTAAACCCGTTTGGAAATTCGATTTTTGCAATTAAAAACAAGGAACTATAGGCATAATCTTTATTATTTCTGATGTTAATAAACACATTATTTGCAGAAATTGTATCCAAATTGTTCACTGTAAAATCAACCGTTTTTTCTGATGGCCATTGTTGGTTTTCAATTGGAATGTACTGATCAAAAACCTGATTTGAGTTGCATGACAACAGCAATAAGGCAAATGCCAGCATACCACACTTTTTATGTATTTTTTGTTGTGTTTGCACTTCTGTTTGGCGGTCTTTGTTTTTTGTTTTTTGAACTTCCGCCGCTTTGTGGTGGTTGCGCTGGAGTTTTTAAATTTTTACTCTTATTTTTGCGTTTGTTTTTTCTTTTTGGAACATCAAAACGCATTAAACTGTCTTGCCCAACAACATCTTCAAATTCGATAACATTTTCAACCAACAATTCCAATTCATAATCTTCCAAGGAAGTGACGGGTTTGTCATTTTTATTCAGGTCTATTATTTCCTTTACGTTTTCCACCGTAAGCTTAAACCACTTGTTTCTATCTTCTTTGTAGGTGTACCATAATACCCGTTTAAAAATATCCATTTTAATAAAAACAGCTTCTCCTTTTTTTGTTTTTAAAACAATGTCTTGTCGTGGAAAATCTTTTAATGCTTCTAAATAGGTGTCTAATTCATAATTTAAACAGCATTTTAATTTTCCGCATTGGCCGGCTAATTTTTGCGGATTTAAAGACAATTGTTGATACCTTGCCGCAGTGGTGTTTACTTTTCTTAAATCTGTTAACCAAGTTGAGCAACACAACTCTCTTCCACAGGATCCCACACCTCCAAGACGGGCAGCTTCTTGGCGTAAACCAACTTGTTTCATTTCAACCCTAATACTGAAAGTACTGGCCAAATCCCTTATTAATTGTCGAAAATCCACGCGGTCAT
>JBAZGP010000202.1:0-6615 GCA_041652835.1 Lutibacter sp.
AATTGCGTGTTTTTTCTGGAAAATAAGCAACATTTACGCCATTTTCCAATAAATTATACGAAGTATCACTTAATTTTAAACTGTAATAATCAGTAGGGTAGCCAAAAGCAAGCGGATGGGTATTGTCCACTTTACTTTTAAAAATACTTCCCGTAATGGTGTTTTTTAATGCTTCACGTTCCCATTGATTGTAAGGAAGAAGATTATTTCTTTTAGCCAAACTGTCGGGTTTTTTCATTTTCAAAGAAAAACCTTCTTTATCTGCAAAATTTGAAACGGAACTTCCAATGGCAATCACGGTTCCTTTGTTGGCGATGTAGTTAGAAATCATGGCAAACGTTTCTTTATCAGCCGTATAGCCTTCTGGTAAAATTAAAACATCATATTTGGACAAGTCTAATCTGTTGAAATATCGCGTATTAAGTATATTTAGTGGATATTTCAATTCTGTTTCGAAAAAATGCCATATTTCACCAAAATTTAAAGTTGACGTGCCTTCACCCGAAAGAATAGCTACTTTTTTAGGCTGGATTAAAGCCACATTATCCGACCCAAAATCAGTACCGGTAGTTACCATACCTGATTTTACGGTAATCATTTTTTTATTTAATTTATTTGCTTCTTCAATAAGCATTTCATCAAAATTTTGGAATTTCTTGTTTTCACCTCGCATCACAATTAAAGAACCTTTGGCATATTTATTTTCTTCCAAAGAAAATTCATCATGGCTAAAGCGAACGATAAATCCAGCTTCCAATAAATTACCTAAGAATTGTGCGTCGGAAACTTCACTGTATTTAGCGATATAAGCATAAGCATCTTTGTTTATTTCATTGTTGAAATTGGTATTTTCAAGTTGGCTATTTTCAACAAATGAAATAGACGTTTCTGATGCAAAACCCTGTAATCCATAAGCATAAGGAAGGCTCCAAGCAGTAATATCGTAGGTTAAGGTGTCCGATAATTTGACTTCCGGTTCAAACAATGCTTTTACCATTTTACCTTTTGGCTGATTGGTGGAAACAATTAAATCTGTTTTTAAACTTTGGATATTTTTTGTGGATTTGGAATCATAGTCGTAAGCATTCAATTTTTTCCCTTCTGAAACAAAACTTTGAATTTCATGTTTGTCTAAAAGTGCTTTTAGGCTTAACAATTTTTCTATATTCCCTCTTAAAATGTAGCTTTTGTATTTTAAATTGGAATTGTTAAAAAACTTTTTAAATTCAGTAATCAATTTTGAAGCATTTTTTGAAGTCATTTCTACCGTTGAAATTCCTGAGGTAAAATGGTGTGCTATTCGGTCAGTTAAGGTAAGAACAGTTTCATTTTTAAGGGTAACACCCAATCCGCCTCTTTCATTTCCAGCTTGTTCATAAGTCATGCCTATCGCTCCCATGTATGTTGGATAAGTATCACCATAACTTGGATATAATAAATCAAAGGATTCTTTTGTGAAATAAGCCCATCCATTTTTATCAAAATAGCGGGCATTATTTTTTCCAATTTGCATTTGAAAATCACGTTGCCAATCAGTCACAATTTCATGAAAAGGTTCTACAGCAGGTGCGAAAAAATAAGGACTGTTAATGCCCATTTCGTGAAAGTCAACGTGTACTTGTGGCATCCATTTATTGTACATTTTTATACGTTGCTGAGTTTCAATTTGTGTTGCCCAAGCCCAATCCCTGTTTAAATCGAATAAATAATGGTTTGGTCTGCCTCCCGGCCAAGGTTCGTTATGTTCAGAAGTTTCAGGGTTTGGATTGTATGGAGTGCTTTTGGTTTGGTTGTACCAATTTACGTATCGTTCGCGTCCATCAGGATTTACGCAAGGGTCAATAATAACCAAAGTATTTTTTAGCCAATCTTGTTTTGAAGTCACCAATTCATATAAAGTTTTCATGGCGGCTTCTGAACTCGATGTTTCATTGCCATGAACATTGTAACTCAGCCATACCAAAGCGATTTCCGAAGTGGGGTTTCCTTTTAATATTCCTGTTCTTTTTAAATTATCTTCTCTAATTTGTTCGAGATTTTTAATGTTTTCTTCAGAAGAAATAAACGACAGATACAAAGGTCGGTTTTCATTTGTTTCTCCATATTTTTCAAGCTGAACACTGTTTGAATTTTCACTGACATATTTAAAATAGTCCACCACTTTATAATGATTTGTGTATTGGGAACCCAATTCATAACCTAAAAATTCGGCTGGTGATTTAAGGGATTGGGCATTTGTTTTAAAAGATATTGCAGCAATTGTAATAAATAAGAAGAATAGGTTTTTCATTTATTTTTAATTTTAAAACCCAAATGTAGTTAAATAAATGTAATTGTATGGATGGTAAATGAACTAGCCATAGGTACATTACATTAAAAATATTACTTTTATAAAAAATTAAATTTGTGGTTGTCATGAACCAAAATTCAGACGTAAACGAAAAAATAATCTATAATTTTGATAAGCATAGCAACAATGCCAATCAAAAATTGTCCATTGCCAATTTGGGTTGGAATGAAGAAAATACAATTCCATCAATAGCGTTAATTAAATTGAAAAGCCATTTATTTTCTTACAAAAACACCTACCTTTATTTTAAAAAAAATCATAACTGTCAATGAACGTACATCATATTCCTTTTAAAGCTACCGGTTATTTTTCACAACTAATTTGTGATTATTTGGATAAAAAGCCCAAATTGTCTGAATTCTATGAAAACTTCCCCGACCTTGAAGGTTTTAAGAATCAGATAGAAACAAAAAAAACAACATTTTCATTACAGTCAAGGCAACTTTTAAACGAAGCGTTAAAAGATCAATATAAAAATACTGCTGTTTCGACGCAAACCACTAATAATATTTCGGCGCTCTTAAACGAAAATACTTTTACGGTGACTACCGGACATCAATTAAATATTTTTACCGGACCCTTATATTTTTTGTATAAAATAGTAACTGCAATAAATTTGGCAAATCGCCTAAAAAAGGAATTTCCGCTGCAAAATTTTGTTCCGCTGTATTGGATGGCCACAGAAGACCACGATTTTGAAGAAATACAATATTTTAAAGTCCACAACACCAAAATAAGCTGGGAAAGAGAAAGCAGCGGTGGCGTTGGTCGATTAAAAACTGAAGGATTTGATGCTATTTATAATGAATTTTCAGCGCTTTTGGGTTCTTCTAATCATGCCAATGCTTTGCGTGAATTGTTTAAAAATGCCTATTTAAAAAATGAAAATCTTGCGGAAGCCACACGCTATTTGGTAAATGAACTTTTTGGAAATGCAGGACTTGTGATTGTTGATGGTGACAATGCGATTTTAAAAAGGGAATTTTTGCCATTTGTGAAAGACGAATTGCTTCAAAACACGTCTTTTAAGAAAGTTTCTGAGACAAACGAAAAATTAAGTGTTGCTTATAAAATTCAAGTAAATCCTAGGGAAATTAATTTATTTTATTTGAAAGATGCCCTTAGAGAACGCATTATTTTTGAGAAAAATCAATTTAAAGTGAACAATACAAACATTGTTTTTTCTGAAGAAGAAATTTTGAAAGAACTTGAAAAATATCCCGAAAGGTTTAGTCCAAATGTACTTTTGCGTCCGCTTTATCAGGAAATTGTGTTGCCAAATCTTGCCTATATTGGAGGAGGAGGTGAGTTGGCATATTGGTTTCAGCTAAAAAATGAATTTAATACTTTAAATGTACCATTTCCTATTTTGGTGTTGCGAAATTCTGTGTTGTTAGTCACAAAAAAACAAATGTTTAAACTGAATAAATTAAATATTTCTGTTCCTGAAACTTTCAAAAAGCAAGAATCGTTAATTGAAGATATGGTTAAAGCTCTTTCTGAAGTGAAAATCGATTTTTCAGAACAAAAAAAATACCTAAAACAACAATTTATCGATTTAAAAGAACTTGCCAAAAAAACAGATATTACTTTTTTGGGAGCGGTGAATGCACAGGAGAAAAAACAGTTAAACGGATTGGATAATTTGGAAAAACGCCTGCTAAAAGCTCAAAAACGCAAACTTTCAGAAGAAGTGCAACAAATTTCCAATTTGCAGAATGAGTTGTTTCCAAACCAAAGTCTGCAGGAGCGAAGCCAAAATTTTACCGAATTTTATTTGGACTTGGGAGAAAATCTAATTCCGATGTTAATTGAAAACATTGATCCTTTGAGATTTGAGTTTACGGTTCTTGAATTTGAGTAGGAAGCGGGTTAAAGGTCAGGATACTATCTTTAAAGGTGTATTGGATTTCAAGAACTTTTTCATTTTCAATTTTTTTTGCTTCGGCTTCAGTCAATTCAAAATCTATTTCCGTATAATTGGCTATAGTATTTTTAATTTGGTTGGATTCAACATCGGTATTGTCCGAACTCAGCATTAAGGACTCATTTTCAAAAATGAAAGTAAGCGTACAACCTGTTCGTTTTATTTTTGTTGAAAAATCACCAATAATAATGGTTTTAATAAAGGGAAAACCACCCAATTCTTCCAAATCCAAATACACAGTATTGGTGCTGTTTTTACCATATTTTGTTCCGCCTTTAAAATCAATTTCAGAAATAACAGTTGAAATATCTTGCGCTTTTTGAGATTTGAAGGGATTTAAGAATGAAAATGCCATGAGTATTTTTTAGATTTATTAATTATTATGATAAGCTTGGTTATGCACTAAAACTGCTTCGCAAGTCGCGCAATTTGATGCGGTGCCCGAACCTCCTGGATGGCCATTATTACAAGTGTAATGGTAAATTCCCATCGCATTTTGTGCCGGAGCTGGCTGTGTTGGAGCATTATTTGTAGGATTTGGATTGTATTTCGGAACATTCAACGGACCATTTTTTAACAATTCATCGTCGTGAAACGCTTGGTTGTGAATGTATGTATTTTTACAAGTAGGGCATATTCCTTGCACATCGCTGCCACTGTTTTCGCATTTATTGGCACAAATATAATGCTTGACATTCATTGAAACAGCGTTTTTATCAATACTTGTTTTTGGTTTTTCTTCCTTACAGGAAATAGAAATTACCAAAACAAAAAATAAAATGAGTTTCAATACTTTCATAGCAATTAATATTTCTGAATAATTAACGATTTAAGCAAATATAATAAAATTTAAGGGAAGATAAAAGTAGTTGTGAGTTATCAGTTAAAAGTAAATTGGCCAATAAGTCAATTTTTTCTAACATACCAACAATCCGATAATCCACCAATCCAATATACCAACAATCTAAAATACCAATAAACAAAACTAATTTTTTAATTTCCCACTCAATATCTTATATTTACCCACAATAATGAAGCAACAAACACTTTTCAAAAAAAACCATAATAATCATTGCATCTTAAGCTTTGACTATTAATACAACTTATGAAAAACAGCACCAAAGATACCGGCGATTGGTTGTTTGAAATAACCCCAAAAAATAAGCTTTTCAGTCTAAATTTGAAAGAAGTATGGCAGTATCGCGATTTATTG
The DNA here is from genome assembly GCA_041652835.1 of Lutibacter sp. Taxonomy (GTDB): domain Bacteria; phylum Bacteroidota; class Bacteroidia; order Flavobacteriales; family Flavobacteriaceae; genus Lutibacter. The sequence goes on from JBAZGP010000202.1 coordinate 5,491, forward strand.
ATGCTATTTGTAAAACGCGATGTAATCACCGTTTACAAACAAACCATTCTCGGACCTTTATGGTATTTGATTCAACCTTTGTTCACTTCGGTAATCTTTACCTTAATTTTCAACAATGTAGCCAATATCTCCACAGGAAGCGTACCGCCTTTCTTATTCAATCTGGCAGGAATTACCATTTGGAATTATTTTACTGCCTGTTTTTCAGGTACTTCCAATACATTTAGTGCCAATGCTGGTATTTTTGGAAAAGTGTATTTTCCACGTTTGATTATGCCATTATCTGTAGTGATTTCTAATTTGGTGCGGTTCGGTATTCAACTGTTTATTTTTTCGGCATTTTATCTTTACTTTTATAGTCGCGGAGCCGATATCAGTCTTAACAAATATGTGTTGTTGTTTCCGGTTATGGTATTGATTATGGGAATGTTAGGTTTGGGATTGGGAATGATTATTTCGGCTATGGTTACAAAATACCGAGATTTAAATATTTTAGTGGGATTTGGTTTACAGTTGTTAATGTATATTTCGGCAGTGATGTATCCTGTTTCCTTTTTTATTGAAAAATTACCAAAATATGCCTGGGTTGTAAAGTACAATCCACTTTCCTTTGTGATAGAATCCGTAAGGTATATGTTGTTAAATACTGGTGTTTTTAATACAGGAATGTTTATTTATACCTTAATAATTTCTGTAATTGTTTTGTTTTTAGGGATTTTAATTTTTAACAAAGCAGAGAAGAGTTTTATTGATACGATATAAGCCATAGTTCCCAATGTCAATAACCAATTCGGATTCAACAGTTCTTATCTGCGCATTTGATATTTCTGAAACAAAGCTTTCAATGAGAGTATCCTGCTCAAAAATAAAGATAACCTACTAACCTTCTATATTTTTAATCTCCTGTTTACCTTTTTCAACTAAAATGACTATTTCTTTTGTATTAGAAGATAAAACCCGACAAATCAGCACCAATATTAAGCGCTGAGTTTCGAGTTAAGGAAATTTCAATAAATCCAGTTGGAATAGCCAAAATGGATTTGTATTTTGATACCGTTATTCGGTAAAAATGACTAAAGTTATCTCAGTATATTATCTTTTGAAATTTTACGAATGGTTATTTAT
>JBAZGP010000203.1:0-6591 GCA_041652835.1 Lutibacter sp.
TGATTGATCAGTATGGAAATTTGCACCTACAAATTAACCTAAATAAACAGGCTTTTGATAAAGAAGGGTGCAAATTAATTTGGGAACCAAAATATGATTCTTACCCAAACGGAAAATTTATTGATGATGTTATTGTATCATATTACGGTGCTGGAACAATGAGCTCAGTTAAAGAAATGGGTTTTGGTACATATACCCTGTCAGCAATGCTCCCTACCGGGAATTGGTTATGGCCCGCATTCTGGTTATATCCACCTACAACCTGGCCTCCTGAAATTGATATATTTGAAGGTTATTCAAAAGATACAGATTACAAAAAAATGAAATGGAGCTTGTGTGGATTTAGGAAGAAATTAAAGGCTTGGAATATTCAAAGTTGTATTCATGTAAAATCTGGAATACCAACAGTCCCAGCAAAAATGCCGGATTTAGATAATTTTAATCATCCTCCACAAAACATTTTTAATACTTATCAACTATTTTGGGGTAGAACTGTTCTGATTTTTAGTATTAATTACAAGGAAGTCCGTAGAATTACAGATCAAAAAGTGTTAGATCATCTTGCACAATATTCACCATTTATGGTTCTGATTCAAAATCAAATAGATGGTTTTGGTAAGGATAAATTTAATTATAAAGAGACCACACCATTTGTTTTACAAAATTTTACATTTAAACCGTTATGAAAAAGTGGAAGAAATATATCTTTGTTTTTCGTACAGGAAAACAAACGATTCAAGTTGAAGCTAATATATTAAATGAAGCGGAATATATTGCAAAGATGTGGCAAAAACAAAACAATATTAATGACAAACTGATATTTAGTGAAAGAAAGGAAAATAAAGAACCTCGTAAAATTATAAAAAATGAAAAAGAAAGAAGTAAAAATCCTTGAATATCAAAGATTAGACTGGAAAAATGAACGCTTCCGTAGACGCAGAAAAGCAGAAAATATTTTGTTTACTATTTTTCTGATCGTTATGCTTATAATTGTTTTAACTTATTCTTATTTTTACACAAGATGAAAATTGTATTGATAATTTTAGGAGTTATTGCAATAGCAATAATTCTACTGTTTATTTTTGTTGTGAATATATTGTTAGTTACAAAAGAGTTTAAACAACTCTTAGAAAACATTGAAAATGATGAGGAAGAACTTTAAAAGACAGGATTTACACTTGTTTTATAAAAATGAAACAGGTATGGACAAAGTTGATTTGGAAAGTTTAAAAACTGTTCTAAATACAGAAACTATTAATTACATTGAATGGTTAGAGGAACTTGCTTCTGAATGTATTTTAATTAAACAAGAATTAAAAACTCATTATGGAATTTGAAGATGAAAAAACTCCTGATGAAGTTGCTCGTGAAAAACTAATATTCATGAGTTTACACCAAATTATAGCAGAATTACCAATGAACTATGAATCAGCAATGGTAATAAAAAAGCACCTTTGTTTTGTTTATGATCTTGGTTATTTTAGGGGCCAAATCAAATTTATCCCAACAAAATCAGGTAATAAAACTCTTTATAAAAAAATAGAATGATTGATAATTTAGTTAAGAAAGTTTTAGATAATGGTGGGAAAATAGCACCATTAATTTTACCTTTTGAACTTGCAAAAGGCACAGGACAAATGAACCCTTCTATATTTTTAGATGGTGAAAAAGTTATTTGCAATTTAAGAAATGTACAGTATGTAATGATTCATTCTGAAAATGAACAGAGGTTTCCCAGCAGACATGGCCCATTACTCTACGTACATCCTGAAAATGATGTTACTCTACGTACAACAAATTTTTACCTTGAACTTGATCCCGATTATAAAATCACAAGAATTAATCAAGTTGATACTTCAAACCTTGATATACCTCCGGTATGGGAATTTATTGGTTTAGAAGATGCAAGGTTAGTTCGTTGGGATAATAAATTATACATGATTGGGGTTAGGAGAGATACTAAACCAAATGGGGAAGGGCGTATGGAATTTTCTGAAATAATAGTTGAACAAGATTTAGTTAAAGAAATTTCAAGAAAACGTATTGAACCCCCAAAACAATCATATTGTGAAAAGAATTGGATGCCGATTCTTAATATGCCATACCATTTTGTAAAATGGAGTAATCCAACGGAAGTTGTAAAAGTAAATATTGAGAATGGTACTTCTGAAACTATATACCTTGAAAATCATCAATTTCAAGGTTATAGGGATTTTCGTGGGGGTTCACAAGTAGTTCAATATGGTGAATATAAAATTGCTCTAATTCACGAAGTAATTTTATTTTACAATGAATTACATCAAAAAGATACCTATTATTTTCACAGGTTTTTAGTTTGGGACAAAGATTGGAAACTTGTAAAGATTTCAGAAGATTTTCATTTTATTGGAGCAAGGGTTGAATTTTGTTGTGGTTTAATTATTAAAGAGGATAAAGTTCTGGTTTCATTTGGTTATCAGGATAATACCTGTTTTGTTTTAGAAATGCCTGTAAAAATAATGGAGGAACTAATACATGAGTAATTTAAAAATTGTAAAATCATTAAAAGATTCTGAAAATAAAACAGTTAATATTCAGGTATCTACTGGTGAAATGGAACTTATTAATAAGTTTATCTATAAAGATAAAAACCCAAAAGCAAATTTTTCACTTGCTGTTCATTACTTTTCTATAAAACATTACGCTGGTGCAGTCTGTCATTTTTTAAGATGTGCTGAATATGCTGATATTGAGAAGGATAAAAATTTAATTTATGAATGTTTATTACATACTGCAAATTGTTTTTTTATTCTTAAAAATAGATATTTTACAACCGAAGGATTTCTACTTCATGCAATAGCATTTAATCCAAAAAGACCAGAAGCATATTGGTTTTTAAGTCAAGTATATGAACGTAATAATAAAAGGCAGGAAAGTTTAGCAATGATTGAAATAGCTATAACTCATGCAAATAACAGTATTTCATTATTACTTGATATTGGATTTAACGATAATTATGTTTTATATATTCAAAAAGCCGTTGCTTTATGGTGGGTTGGAAGATTTGCAGAATCAAGAAAAATGTTTTTTGAAGCACCTAATAAATTCAAAATGAATGATTATTACCTTGACCTTGTTCAAACCAATATTACAAAATTAGGTTTAGGTGAATACCCATTCCTTACATACACAATACAAAAGCAATCAAGGTTAAAACAAACATTTATAGGAATTGAGAAGATAAAATTAAACCAATCACAAATATATCAGGATATGTTTGTTTTAACAATGTTAAATGGAAAAGAAAATGGATTTTACCTTGAAATTGGTTCCGCAGACCCAATTAAAGGTAACAATACATTTATACTTGAATACTTATTTAACTGGAAAGGAATTTCTATTGATTTTAATGAAGCTGAAATTGAGAAGTTTGTAAAGGTGCGTAAAAATAAGGCTATTTGCAAAAATGCAATTACAATAAATTATGAAACTTTATTAAGTGGGATAGAAGCTCCGGAAACAATAGATTATTTACAATTAGATTGTGATCCACCAAAATCTACTTATGATACTTTATTGGCTATTCCATTTGAAAAGTACAAATTTGCAGTAATTACGTATGAACATGATTTTTATGCAGATGCAAGAAAAATGTATAGAGAATTATCCAGAAAGTATTTACAATCTTTTGGTTATGTCTTAATTGTAAATGATATTTCCGCAGATGGTAAAAATAGTTTTGAGGATTGGTGGGTTCATCCCGATTTGGTAAAACCAGAAATAATTCAAAAAATGATATGTGTAAATAATAAAGTTAAAAACGCTGAAAATTATATGTTAAATGATTAATTATGATTTTTTTGATTGGGGAATAACATCAGAAAACAGAAAATTTGTTGCAGATGTTACAATGGAAATTTTTCAAAAACAAAATTATGAAAAATTCTTCGAGGTAGAAAAAGGTGATACTGTGGTTGATATTGGGGCAAGCGTGGGACCATTTGCTTATTCAATAATGCACAAAAAACCAAAGGAAATTATCTGTCTTGAACCACAAGCAGAAATATTCAAGACATTAAAAAAGAATGTTTTAAGTAATGAAAATACAAAAGTCACACTATTAAAAACCGGAATATCAGATCATGATGGTGTACAAACAATGGATAATGTATATTGTAATGGAACTGAATACGGAACAAGAACTTTGGTAATGGGAATAACTTTGGGTTCATTAGTAAATTGTTGTGATATTGAAAAAATAGATTTTCTTAAAGTTGATTGTGAAGGGTACGAATATGCTCTATTTTCTGATGATATAAATATAGATTGGATTTTTAAAAATGTTAGGAAAATAGCATGTGAATTTCATATTTTTACAGAAAATCAAAAAGAAAAATTCAGAGATTTTAGAGATTTTATTATTAAAGCATTCTTTTCTAAAAAAGTAAAAGTAGTTTCTATTGATGGGGTTGATATTACTTGGGATTTGTACAATGATCATTTTATTGATTATTATAAATGTTTCTATTTATTTATTGATAATAGGGAAGTAAAATCAACCGTTCTGGAAATAACGACGGTAATGCCAGAAAAAGGTTGTCCTGTTGCTTGTGTATTTTGTCCGCAAGGAGTTTTAACCCATGCTCCTTATTTTGGTGATAGAGTTTTATCACTTGAAAACTTTAGAAAGGTACTCAATAAATTACCCAAGGAAGTACGGATAACATTTGCCGGGTTTACAGAACCATTTTTGAACAAAGACACAATTCACATGATTTTTGCTGCTTATGATAAAGGTCATATAATATCTATATTTACCACAGGAATTGGTTTGCATGAATCTGATTATGATTCCCTTCAAACTATTTCTTATTCATCTGAACTAAACGGTGGATTTGTATTACATTTACCAGATGCACATGGTTATTCAAATCACAATATAACTGATAGTTATTTAAGATTGTTAGAAAAAATAAAGAATTGCCCACCTCAAAATTTTTATCCTGTTTGTATGGGTGAAGTTCACCCCAAAGTAAAACCTATATTTGAAAAAGCTATTGTTTATCAAATGTGGTCAAGGGCTGGAAATTTAATTAAGGAAATGCAATACACACCCCATTTAATTAATTTAAAGGACAAGTTTGGGGCAATATACCATACAGAGGTTAAAATGGGCTGTAATTGCCCGGAAGGGTTAAATCACAACGTACTTTTACCTAATGGCAACGTAATTTTGTGTTGTATGGATTATGGTTTGGAAAATATACTTGGAAATTTGTTTATTAATGAGTATTATGAAATATTACCAAAAGAAAACTCAAATTTTAAATTGTGCAAGTTTTGTGAAAATGGGGTAATTACCCAACATTAGATACCATTAAATTAATCACAGAAGCCCCCCAAATAAAAGTAATTTCATTTGTTCTGGCCCATGCAGAAGGGGTACAAGTTAATCTATAACTTAGTACCCCACTATTTATTCTCCACGTTTCCGAATCTATACTAAACATATCAGAACGATTACTATCCCACAAAGAATTTTCACCTGATGATATTGCTTGTGCTTCTACACTTCCACTATTAAAACGAACAATCCATTTACCTGTATATGTCCTATATTTTACAGTAGAACTGCTATTATACATTATTTGATAAGTTAATAAAACACAAGCAAGTGAATCATCTGAACCAGCGTATAAATCAGTATCAATATTTAAATAGAATAGAATTGTTGCTGCCAATATTTGATAACTGTCGGTAATATAAGCACCAAATCCACTTGGCCCTGCTGGGCCGGTTGCCCCGGTTGCCCCAGTTGAACCAGTTAATCCTTGAACTCCTTGTGTTCCTTGAACGGTATCTGTGTAAGCAAGTTTTCCAGAAGTAGGATTAAAAGCTACAACTTTAGTTTCACCAGCACCAGCGGAAGGAAGATTAGGCAAAAAAGTATTATTTGAAGCATCTACAAAAACTCCACTACCTAATTCAGCTATTGAACTACTACCGGAATAATCCCTTGTTGCTTTCCCAATTACAACAGGCCCGTTTCTATAAATAAACCCATTCCCAGCAGACCAATATGAATCACCAGTTGTTCCCTGTGCCCCGGTTGCACCTTGTGAACCAGTTCCCCCGGTTGTTCCCTGCGTTCCGGTTGCACCTTGTGAACCAGTTCCCCCGGTTGCTCCCTGCGTTCCGGTTGCACCTTGTGAACCCGTGATTCCTTGAATACCCTGTCTACCTTGAACTCCTTGTGTTCCCTGTGCCCCGGTTGTTCCCTGTGCCCCGGTTGCACCTTGTGAACCATCGGTTCCTTGTGCTCCGGTTGTTCCCTGTGCCCCGGTTGTTCCTTGTAAACCAGCAACTCCTTGAATTCCTTGAATTCCTTGTTCACCTTGTATTCCACCTACTCCTTGTGCCCCGGTTGTTCCTTGTAAACCAGCAACTCCTTGAATTCCCTGTACTCCGATTGCCCCTTGTGAACCCGTAGAACCAGTTTCTCCGGTTGCTCCCTGTAAACCAGCAACCCCTTGAATTCCCTGTGCCCCGGTTGCACCTTGTGAACCCGTAGAACCAGTTCCCCCGGTTGTTCCCTGTGCCCCGGTTGCACCT
>JBAZGP010000204.1:0-6539 GCA_041652835.1 Lutibacter sp.
TTCGTGACATTTGTTGTAAGTCCTCCATCATTTTAAATTTCTTACAACATTATCACACCTCCAATTTTTAATTTGTGGATTTTAAGGGGATTTGGCTACTTTACGTAGACTTTGCATAAGTCCAGACGATTCCACCATTTCCCCCTAAAATCTCCACCACCACAACCAATAAGGAATCCTCAAACAGCACTTTTATTATATACCAAATCCTTTATAATTGTCAAGACTTTTATGTATTAGTTTTTTTAAATAGCCAGAATAGACTATCCTCGTTAAACCCTACCGATACATATATTATAGTCATAACCATTAAAAACATAACACCCGCAAATATACTAAAATGTAATCTATCATTTATAAATCCCCCATAAGGAAAGGCTTGCCCTTTTTCTACACCCACTTTATAACTAACAATAATTGGTGGGTCTGATGATAATACCTGCATATCTTTTGTTTCCCATTTGGCATTACTATCCACTAAGGATTGCTTAAATTTTGTGTATTGTTCTTCGGTTGTAAACACTTCTTTACCAGAATAATAGTCGTCAATGTTCAGTAAAGCAGGAAGTGCTAACGTGCAAAACAATACAATAGATATGACACTGACCGTAAGGAAAATAATTTTACACTTCACTTTAATCTGCCTCTTTGTTTTCTTTAGACATCTTTTTTGACCCAAAGATTAAGTGCAAACTGTTTTTCAACTTGCACAATACTTGAAAAAAGTTTATAATTCTTTGGTTTTAAAATACTGCGAACCTTTTGAGTTAATACCGCTCGCTTATCGTATACCGCCTTGTAATTTTGAAACTTTAACTGCACCACTTGATCTTCTTCAAGTCCAATCAATGTTTCAACTAATTGTTGATACTCGTCCTTTTTTCTTTCGACCTTTATCACCGGCTTTGCTACTACTTTGAATTCCATTTTTCCTTTTTCTCCTTTAAAATATTTTCTAAAACCTATTCAGTTTTTAATCCCCATTTATTTAATCGTTGCTTACGTAGTACAGCATACTCATGCACCAAATTTTCAAAGTCAATCAACGTTTGAGGTCTTTCATCACCATAGAAAAACGGATGAGGTTCTATGTCTTTAAGTATAACTTGCATTTTACGCAAAACATCACATTCGGGTTTATAATCCGCAACAAATTTTAATTCACGTTCAATTTCTTCTTGCGAATCACGATGCCCCAAATATTTCACACGTCTTTGTTGCCATTCTTCGGTTGTGTATTGCTTATGATGTTCATCTTCAAGCATGGCCCCTAAAATATATTCACGGCATTCACAGATTAAATTCCCACATGGACACCCTCTACATCCTTTATGATAATCATCGTTAGTGTGGCAACCTGAACAGAATTTATCAAGTAAATCTATGATAGTTTGTGCCATTGTACTTTCATAACCCACATATCCAAAAGGTGCATGAAGTCCCATACTTTACCTCACTTAATCAAGCATTGCTTCAACTTTTTAAAACCCATTTTAACCAATAATCCTACCCCCATTAACATTGGAATACAAACTAAAATAACTAGAAAAATCCAATACCATTGGTCTGATGTTATAATTTGAAAACTTGCATAACCTAAAACATAAAGCATAAATAAGACTATTCCCGCAAAAACGATAACCGCAATGCCATCTAAAATATTATTTAGCAATTTAATTACCACTTAAAACACTATCCACAAATTTTATTATTCGTATTTCACTGGCGTTTTTACCATCCCAATCACCTTGAAAATCTTCACCAATTCCACGTTTATCCGAATGAAAACTGACTTGACCTTGTGGCAAAGTTACATAAAGACAATGCTTATGATATTCTTGTTTTGGGTCTACTTTCCAACCCCATTTTATGTTTAACTTTTCCGCATTTTCCTTTAAGGCTTTACAAAGTTCATCCATTGAGTATTGCTTTCGATCATACGCTAAATCACGATACGAACCAAGCCCAGAAATTCCGCCATGATATTTTTTAGTTCGTGTACTACATTTCTGTGCTCGAAATAAATTCATAGCGATGATACCGATTGCTCCATGCTTTTCTAATTCTTTGTATAGCCCACGAGTTTGTGAACCATCCGAACCTTGATAAACTTGCATTACTTGAAACATTTTTACATTAAGTCCTTAAATAATTTAAATTACAAGTTTTTCATTTCCGAACCATTCTTTACGAATAGGTACGATCAGTTCATTAATCAAATGGAGTTTGTGGCCGCAAAAACGCATATTGCGTTCAATTTGATGATAACTATTCTGTGATATCAAATCTCCAACATGCAATTCTACAGAACTTTCATCATAAAAAATTACAACTAATGCTCCCTTACGTTTAAAACAAACTGGCAAATCATCAAAATATTTGAAGGGCAAATCTTTACCTTCGTAAGCGGAAAACCCTAAAATCTTACGATACTTTTCTCCACGATAGACCAGTCGCCTCGTTGTAAGTGATAACCCAACATTATCACCCTGTTCGCCTTCCTTATTTTCAGTTGCAACTACTTCATCGTTTTCCATATTAATCTTTTTCTCCTTTATTATTTTTATTTTTAAAAATCCAACAGAAACCCAAGATAATAAAAACTATCCCAACAAATGCTCCAAAAAGTGGCATCATTGGTGAAGCCTCAGATATTTTTTCTAAACGAACACAAACATAAATTAAAAATCCCATACCAACCAAAACGAGTGGTAATCCTTTTAAAATATTATCTTTACGTGATTGAATTTTCATTTTAAATCCGTACTCACTTTGAATAATTTTCTTATAGCGTTTGTTGCATCTGTGCATGAGGCACAAAAACAATATTCATAATCTTCATCAAGTGGTTTATACAAACATTCAACCGGAATATTATAAACTTTTTGCATCGCTCGGCAATGCTGACACCAAAGTTTTTCAAGTGCGAAATCGTCAGTCATTTTTATAAGTCTATCTCTTTTACTTTTTAAATCTCCCACTTTAATTGTTCCTCAATATCTTGTAATTCACTTGCATCTAATCCAAAACATTTTTCTTTGTAGTATTCTATAATTTTATCCTTATCTGCCCCAAATTTTACAGCATTGACTATCGCACAAGATACACAAACGTAATTAGGGCAATTAAACATGCCGCATTCTACACAAGTTTCATCATTCGATTCCATTAACGCCATTTTATTTTTGTTCCTTATTTTCTATTTCACAAACAAATTTCATAATCAATACACCAGAATCATCACTAGCAGCATACCATTCTTGCATTACTGCATCGTATGGAACTTGGTCTAAATCTTTTAAAAAATCACTGACTTTAGCATTAGGATATTCTGTAATTTCATAAGTTGTCCGGGCTATTTTCATTTCTAAAACTTTTTTAAATGACATTCCCCACCTCACTTTTTTATTTGTTTTAATTTTCGCCAACGTTCTTTGGCATACTCCACATTACCTTTGCCATCGATCAATTTATTAATTGCTTTATCATAAAATACTTGACGATGTTGTTCTATTTCTTTACGTTGATTAATACGTTTGATGAAAAAATATCCTACATATTGTTCTTTTATTTTTGACGCACAATCTAAACATACAGGTTCTTTACCAGCTAATGCAAAATCATTTTCAAGTTTTGCACCACAACGATTGCATCGATAAACTAAAAATCCATCAATATTTCTAATTTTCCACTTATATTTTTCATTGTATTTTTCGAGGCAATCTTTACAGACATTCACACCATTTAATGCAACTCGTCTATTAAATTTGTCTAAATATTTTCCACATCGATTGCATCTATTTATCCACTTACCATTTTCATCACGTAATTTAAACTTATCCACTGTCTTAATTTCTAATTTTTTAAGACCAAGGCACTTTGCAATTCTATAACTTGTGCTGACCATTTTTGACACTTGCCCTTGTAAAAATCCACATCACATTCTAACTTTTTAATCTTTTCCTTTAGTGCAACTACTCCATCAAAAAATGAATCCAATACTGCTATATCATCCTTATGACCGTTGTTGACATTCACTTGCGGCTCCTTTTTAACTTCAACTTGTGGCTGTGTTATAGTATGTCTTTTTTGTTTTGATTTCCAAAATGCTTCATTGATTTTGCCGCCGTTTTTAAGGTATTCACAGCGCCAAGTTTTAATTTTTGCAATATTGACCTGATATTTTACTGAGGCATCAAAATCTGCAATAGGATTTTCAGCGGCTATGTCCTCAAAATATTTCCACTTACGATCTTCTTCAACCTCTTTAGGTAATGGTTTTAGATCATCAAGTTTTGTATTTTTATCTACCGTCCATCTGGCATACCAATCCCTTGTGGTGTAATCGCTAACTCCACAAAGTTTTGCGACTGCGGCAAAATTAAACAGTCCTTTTTCTTTATTCCAACATTCTGATTTTTCTCCAAGATTGAATTCTTTAAGTGCTTTTGATTTTTGCGTTTGAGTAATTGTACCTTTGACATTTTTCATTCCAACATTTTCTCCTTATTTTTTATTGGTTTTATTCATTTTCGCTACTTTTCGTTGAAATTTTTCCAACTTTTCCGTAGCTAATTTTCCAGGTTTTGCGCCACCAGTTTCCCATCGACTTATACTTCTATATGATACATTTAGTTTTGTCGCAAAGTCCTGTTGATTTAGTCCTAACGATTGACGGATTGCTTTTACTTCATCTTTATTCATACTTTTATTCTACCACCCTTGCTCTATATTTGTCAAGCACCTTGTCTACCTTTTTAAGAAATAATTTTAGGAATTCCTCGCTATTATTTGTTCAACTTCCTTAAATCTTTCAGCATTTAATTCTAAACTTGTTTGTGCAAACCGTTTTAAGGCGTTCTCTTTTTCTATGTACTGTTGACATTCATCATCAGTTATTGTGGCATAGGACGAGGCGCAATTTTGCCCTTTATATTTTAAATACCAATAACAATCTGTATGATTACAAATTACTTTTAGGCTTTTATTTTGCGGCATTTTCCGTTTCCTTATTTTCAGTTTTATTATTGTTGAATAAAATACTGAATGCCCATATCATAGCAACTACGAAAAATAAAATAGGTGCTACGCCTGTACTTATCGCAAATCCAGCGGCAAAACCTACTGGAAAATCCCTCGTTTTATTTAACCCTTCATAATTTTCAATAGAGAAAAATTCATATCTTATTTTCAATTCACCGCTATCATTAACCTCTGGTAAAACTACTAAATCAGTTCGAGTTTGAAGTGAACTATCACGCTTCGCCAACGAACTTTCCAATTCATTAAAATTTTCAACGCTCATCCACGTTTCGCCAAAATAATAATAACCTTTATCTTTTACTTCACTTTGCGCTTTTACCGCATCATCAACACCACCGAATTTCCATAAGGCCACGCAACCTACAATAACCAATGCCGCAAAAATTATTCGCCAAATATATCCTTTCATTTTTGCCTCACAACTTTTTCGCCATAGCATACCTTATTGAATCGGTTAATCCATTTAAACATCCTTCAACTTTTTGTGGGTCTAATTTTTGTAAATGTTTAAAGAGACATCTATGATAATCTATGTGTATAAAATCGTAAGGATAAAATCTTATGACGCTTTTTATGTCGGAAAATTTTCGGCAATATCCACAACAAATTTGATTTTGATTTTGCATTTTTTATTCCTTCAATGCTCTTAATTTTTTCGCATATGCAAGATAATCAGCCCCGATATTTGTCATTGAACTTCTCTTTTTATCATTCCATTCCTCACGATATTTTGCAGCATTTTCTGAAGTCATTTTTTCAATGGCCGATTGAAAAAGTTTGCGACTTCCGATATTTCCATAGACCACACTTTCAAGGACTTTTATCATTTCATCTTTGTGATTAGTTATCCACATATCTAAATCTGTTATACCGTTTTCTTTTAACCAATCTTCAAAACCACCGAACATTAATATCGGAAAAACTGTTTCCCCTTGTTCATTTTCTAAAGCATATGCTCCCCTACTAATTAAAAGTGTGCATACTCCGGCAACTGTTACATCATCGGCTTCAATAGTTACTGCATCAGACGGATTTACAATTTCTAAAATCATTTTCCTTAAACTTCTCCTTACCTTTTACTCCAATCGAATTCCAAAAAGTTTTTAATATTTTCCATTAGTTTTACTTGGTCTATTTCTGCTTTAGTTCCGACATAGCATCGCTGGACTATTACTTGTCCGTTTGTGGGAAAATTATTTTTATAAGTCCGAGTTGGTATATAACATATCCGCATTTTTATTTCTCGTTTTGGTTTTTACACATCAAATATTTTTTAATTGCCACTGTCAATTTATTTTTTGCAACACCACATTCCCTTGCGGCTTTTATATAAACCTCATAAAAAGGTTGAACGGTTTTACATTCATCACACCATTCATCTTTAGGAAGTCTTGAAATCCAGCAAGGTGCTGGACTTACATCATCGCTCCATTTATCGTATTTTTCATTCGTGCAAAGATTTTTACGTCTTACTTCGCCCCTTACATCTTTAGCAT
>JBAZGP010000205.1:0-3277 GCA_041652835.1 Lutibacter sp.
AGGAATGTTTTATTAATGGTTCATGAAAATCCACATGATCGTTTTTATTTATTGACCAAACAACCACAAAATTTAATCAAATTTTCGCCGTTCCCTGATAATGCTTGGGTTGGTGTTTCTACCACAGGCAATGATTGTAATTCAGGATTGGAAGATATTTTTGCGCCAATCAAGGCTAAAATAAAGTTTGTTTCTATTGAGCCTTTACAGGATTATACTCCGATGGATTTTAGATGGATCGATTGGGTTTTAGTTGGTTGTGAAACTAAAAATGGTAGACCTGTTAGAGAACATTTACCACAACTTTCATGGATAAAAGATATTATTAAAGATTGTGATGAACTTGGTATACCAGTATTTTTGAAAAATAATCTAATTCCAAGGATGCTATCACCTTATGATGAAAATGGTGGGACTCAATACGCTGATATTTTCTTTAAAAAGAATGTTGCTGGAATTTATGAATTGCGGCAGGAAATACCGAAAGTAAAAAGTGAGGTAAAATAAAATGTCGAACATGATGGTGGTTAAAAATTGCATCAAATTTTCTCAATGCCTTAAAATTCAAGAAGTGGTTGATGATTTTAGTTTATTGGCATGGCAAAAGGCTGAAATGATAGTTTACACTTGCGAAAATTGTAGTGAACGTGAGGAAAAATAATGGAAACTGAAATTAAAAAAGAAAAGCCGATTATGTTTTCAACGCAGATGGTTAAGGCATTACTTGCGAAAGAAAAAACTCATACAAGACGCACAGCAGGACTTGAAAAAATTAATGCATATCCTGATGATTGGGAATTTACATCAATCGAAAAGTATGGCTATTATTTTCGCACAAAAGATGCTGGAGACTTAGCAGATATTCGTGTTTGTAAGCCACGTTATCAAAAAGGTGATGTGTTATGGATACGTGAAAATTGGTATTGCAGTATAGATAAACAAACATTTTTAGGTTATGTTGCAGATGGAGATTACCCACACGGTAAGCCTTATTTAGTCAGATCGTCCATGTTTTTATTTAAAAAATTTGCAAGACCGAACAGGTATGAAGTAGTTTCTGTAAGGCCGCAAAGGACAAATACGCTTACTGATGATGAAGCCTTTGAAGAAGGAATGAGTGAAAATATTGCATCATATTTAGGGCTTTCAATGACGGATTATACTAAAGATAGCGGTCAATATTACTTGAGAATTTTTAAGTATTATTGGGATTTTCTCAATGCTAAAAATGGGCATCTGTTTGCAAAAGGTGAATGGTGCTGGGATTACGAATTTAGAGAAATTTAGCTTGACTATTTGCGTCAATTAAGGTAAAATAGAATTATGAGCAGAGCAAAGTGGCAAAAGAGCAAAATAGATTTAGAGCAATTAAAGATTGAAATACAAAGGTTAAAAAAGACTCAGAATCTTTATAAACTTTTAAAGAGTGAATTGACTAAACTTGAGCATTGGAAAAATCTAAAACGGGGCAAACCACGGAAATTTAAAAAAGTTGGAAAGGGTTTAGAATGAGAATAAAACCTGAAAATGAAGAACCAAAGGCAGAAAAAGTAAAGGTTGAACCTAAAGTAGATTGTATTAGGTTTGAAGGTTGTACCGCACCAATTTGTCCGTTAGATAAGTCTTTTGAAAAAGCAGTTTGGTATGCTGATGAAGATATCTGTACAGTTAGAACTTTTCGTAAAGAGCATTGGCGTATAGTTCAACGAAAAATTGTGAAGTTAAATTTAAAAAGAAAAGTTGATGGTTTTTTTACCTTATCTATGCTAAATAATATAAAAAGAGTTGCGGGTGGTATCAATGGACTTACAGAGAGGCAAGGGGTCATTAATCCTCAAGATATAGGCGACTTTTTAGCCAAAGCGAATGGTTCTACGGATGGGGTAGAGGTCGTAGAAGATGATGACCAAGAAGAATAACGGGTTTTGGGTGTTTTTAAACTATAGATTAGAAACGATTAGAATAGTATGATAGGGGCTTAAAAGAGCCTCGCCTAAAGGTTTTATTTTGAGGTAGTACATCTGATAGGGTTAATAAATTTTATGATGAATTTTGTTAATAATAAAAGGCAATTTTTAAAATATGTTTGATTGGGGAAAATTTGGAATTAAAAATCCTTATTATGCTGATGAAAATATCTGCGTAATTTATGAGGATTGTCGTGAAATTATGCCGCAATTTTCTGATAAACTTTTTGATTTATGTTTGACAGATTTTCCCTACGGTAATGATACTCAATACGATGGCTATGAAGATACGCAAGAAAATTTGAAAGAGTTAATTACTACAACAATGCCATTAATTTTAGTGAAAAGTAAAAGAGCATTAATAACTTGTGGCGTAGCAAACATTCAACTTTATCCAAAGTCTGATTGGATTTTAAGTTGGATTAATCCGGCTGGTACAGGTTTAAGTTGTTGGGGTTTTTGTTGCTGGCAACCTATACTTGCTTACGGAAAAGACCCTTATCTCCAAAACGGTTTGGGGCGACAACTTGACATCATAGTTAAGAATGAAATTTCATTAAAGTTTATCGACCATCCTTGCCCCAAGCCTATAGATTTTTGGCAATTATTGATGAAGCGTGGTTCGATTTATGAAGGTGAAGTTATCTTGGATTGCTTTGGTGGTAGTGGCACTACAGCGATAGCTGCACGAAAATTAAATCGCAAAGCAGTTATCATAGAAATTTCCAAAAAATCTTGCGATGAAATTGTAAAACGTTTAGCGCAATCAGTTATGAGTTTTGACTTTAAAACGGAATAAATTATTCAAGAAAAACAACAAGTTTTAATTTAAGGCGTTGCTATGTTTGATTGGTCAAAGTTTGGAATAAGTAAATACTATTATGCGGATGATGATGTTTGTATAATTAATTCAGATTGCCATGAAATTTTACCACAACTTAAAAATATTGATGCTCTAATTACTGATCCGCCTTACGGCATAGATCATCCGACAGATTATAAAAAACGTGGTCGTGGTAAATTAGCGGAATGTAAAAATTATAAGAAAGTTATTGGTGACAATGAACCGTTTGATCCATCTTTGATTTTGTCTTTGAAGATTCCAACATTACTTTTTGGCGCAGACCATTATTGTGATAAATTACCGATTGCTACAGGTTGGGTAGTTTGGGATAAAGTTAGACCTGATGATTTAGATCAATCTTCATGTGAATTAGCATGGACTAATTTTATAAAAGGCACTCGTTGTTTCCGCTTTATGTGGAATGGAATGCTAAGAGCTTCGGATGAAGAAATATTCCACCCTACAC
>JBAZGP010000205.1:3287-6535 GCA_041652835.1 Lutibacter sp.
GCATTAATGAGTTGGATTTTAAATTTAAGATGGACTCCTAACGGGGTTATTTGTGATCCTTATATGGGTAGTGGTTTTTTGCTTGTGGCTGCAAAATTGGGGGGGCAAAAAGCATTGGAATAGAATTGGATGAAGAATATTGCGAAAAAGTTGTAAAACGTTTGCAACAAACTGTAATGAATTTAGAGATATCCAATAAAGAAATCATTCAAGAAAAACAAATAAGTTTAATTTAAGGATAAATTTTAATGACACAAGGAACAATCAGTATTATTTATGGTTGTCATTCACCTATCCATTCTTTTTATGTGCTTAAAGCATGGATAAAACTTTATAAAAAATTCCCTTGTTTTTGGGAATTAGTTTGTATTGGTATACATGATTGGGGACATTTTGGCAAACAATATCTTGATGATATTGAAGCGAAAAAACAGCATTGGGTTTTGGGCGCAGAGATTGCTAAAATATTATTCGGTCAAAAAGGTTATGATTTTTGTGCCGGTCATTGTGAGTATTCAGGATATTCACAAAGTAAGCTCTATAAACCTGATAAATTAAGTCAAGTCCATCCGTTTTGGTGGTCATGGATATATCAAACCTTTGAGCCTAAATTAAAGGGCAAAAACAAGTAAAACAGAGTGTTGAATCGGGTGAATATCGTGGAAGCCATGAAATGTATCTGGAAAGATGTAAGTAATGCGGAAACATAAAACAGTCTCTAACATTATAAACCTTAAAGATTATAAACCGAAAATCAGTGAAGCACAACTTAAAAAATCGATTCAAGATTATCTTCAAGTCTTAGAAAATCAAGGTGTACTTTATTGGGATAGATTAAATTCGGGAGAACTTTTAGTATTAAATAAAGATGAAAGTAAGAGATTAGTGAAACTTTGCCGTAAAGGTACAGCGGATATAATAATATTATTTTCTAAAAAAGTCATATACTTAGAAACTAAAAAATTAGGTGGTGAACAAGGTGAGTCGCAAAAAGAATTTGAATTTAAAGTTAAAAATCAAGGTGCAGAATATTATTTAGTTGATACTTATGAGAAATTTCTAAGTATGATTGATCAAGAAGGTATCGTTTAAAACATATGGAAAAACAATGTCCAGTTTGTAAAACAATGTTTCACGTAAAACCAAGCCATTACCAACGTAGAAAGGCATGTAGTAAATTATGCCAATCAGAATTATACAAAATAACATTTAAAGGAGAAAATAATCCGCATTGGAGTAATAAAACAATCGATGTTAAATGCTTAATATGTGGAGTGATATTTAAATCACAAATATCGTATAAACGAAAATATTGTAGTTATAAATGTTCTGGAATTGCAAAGATAAAAAATAAAAAAGTTGAAAATAAAAGAAAATATAAAATACATACTTGTAAAAAATGTGGTATTAAAATACACAAAGGTCGAGTGTATTGCAAAAATTGTTCTCCTAAAAATAAAACAAAAAGGATGATCATTTCATATTGTAAAGAATGTGGTATTAAATTTGAACATTACGAAAAGACAAAGAGAATATACTGTTCTATAAAATGTAGATTAAGTAGATTAAAAGGTAGTAATAATCCTAATTGGAAAGGTGGTAAACGCACGCTTTCAGAAATAATAAGGCATTGTGATAAAAATAAAAAATTAATTAAAAAGATATTAAAACGTGACAATTATACATGCCAATTATGTGGTCAAATTGGTGGTAATTTAGAGGTTGATCATATATATAATTTTTCAGATATACTTCAGGATTTTTTAAATAAGTATGTAGTTTTAGATATAAATGAATTTAAGTATGAGTTATTTTTAATAGCGTTGAAATATAAACCATTTTGGGATGCAAATAATTTACGTACATTGTGTGATAAATGTAATTGGGATAAGCAATTACAAAGAAACAAGACTAATAGATTATTAATTTCAAAGCAAAGTTGAAAGTTTTGGTGCGTTGTATTGGTTAATAAAATCGTTCGAAGAATTTGAAAATTTAATTCAAAATTTTCTTAAAGGTTAGTCGTCGTAAAAATTGGCGCAAAACATGAAGATAGGTTTATATAATTTAGAGCCAAAGTATATTAACATAGCCCTTGAAAAAATTAGGGCTTATTATACTTTACATGGTCATGTAGTTGAAAATTGTTCACCACTTGAAGCATCAAACTATGACGTAGTTTATTGTTCATCGTTGTTTGATTGGTCGGATAAAAAATACGTTTCAGCATCAATGATTAAAGGTGGAACAGGCTTTGATTTAACGACTAAACTTCCGAAAGAGATTGATGCGGTTGAATTGAAAATTAATAGGGGATTTTCCAGTAGGGGTTGCCCTAACAAATGTAAATTTTGTGTAGTACCTCAAAAGGAGGGTGACATTTATGTAGTCTGCGATGTTTTAAGTTTATGGGATGGTAAGTCAAAATTAGTGACACTTTATGACAATAATATTTTAGCGCTACCGCAACATTTTGAATTAAATACGAAGCAAGCGATAGAAAATAAAATCACTTTGGATTATAATCAAGGCTTAGATCATAGACTTTTAACATCGGACATTGTTGAACTTATGAAAAAAGTGAGTCATGTAGAATATCGTTTTGCGTTTGATAATCCGCATTCAATTGCTTCTGTAGAGTATGCGATAGATTTACTTCAAAGCAAAGGAATTAATCGTAGTTTGTGGTATGTACTTTGTGGCTTTGATACAACTTTTGAACAGGATTTATTCAGGTTAAATTATTTAAAATCTCGCAATCAAAACGCATTTGTCCAGCGATTTAAAAGTAAAAATAAAATAGCTAATCCAAAACTTACAGCGTTAGCTCGATGGGCAAATCAACATCATATTTTTCAAGGTATGACGTGGAATGAATTTTTAAAACGGTCTGATAACCCTGATTATTATAGAGAATTTTTAGTGTCGTAAAAACTGGCATAAAAAGGATTTTAAAAGATGTGGCAACAAAAAGGTGACTTTGGTGAATTTGACGTAGTGGATAGTTTAGGTCGAGATTTATCATCGATTTTAAATTGTCCTATACGTTATTGTGCGTGGCAATACGAAAAACCTGTCTTTGAATGCCGTTGCAATATAACTTTTCCTAAATTTGCAGTCGAAGTATCTCAAAGATCAGGTGACTGGTTGGATATAATAAAACGACATCGTGAAGGATTTTAAACATGATTAAAAATATAGATGAAGTTCAATTTAAAAGTTCAACCAAAGGTAATGGTAATGACACC
>JBAZGP010000206.1:0-6534 GCA_041652835.1 Lutibacter sp.
CAAATATCAGCAAGAGAGGCAATGATCAGTAGTGGTGTGAACCCGGAAACTGGCGAAGTGTATCATTCTCCAAAAACAGAAACAAGTAAGTTTTTAGTATATAAATTCACATAATGAGCAAATCATCTTCTCTCAGGTGGAAACAACTACCCGATAACCTGAAGAACAGGATCATGGGTGAACCGTCAAATTTGGTAGAAAAACCATTTGAACCAGAAAAGACGGTAAAATCTAAATATCATAATATTAAATGTGAATACCAGGGAATAAAATTTGACAGTAAAAAGGAAATGAACTTTTATCTTGACCTGTTAAATCAACAGAAATTTGGATGGATAACCAAGATCGAAATTCAACCAGAATTTCCTTATGTCATAACTTATTGTTTACCATTACCCGGTGACAAATCCTTGTCGATGGTTCAAAAGGCTAAATATATAGCAGATTTCAGGGTAACATATCCAGATGGTCATGTTGAAATTATTGACGTGAAGGAATTTAAGACAACTGTTTACAAAAGGAAAAAGAAAATTATCAGGAAGTTATACGGTATTGAAATCAAGGAGGTCTAAAAATGCCACGAAAATGTAGCCACGGCAATTGTAAAGCACCAGTATTTTCTCATAATTATTGTAAGATTCATCAAAGATATCGTACTGATGAAAAATGGATGGCCATGAAAGACAAAATAAGACCCCGTAAACGACTCCACGTCAAGGTTAACCCAAAGTACAAGGATCTGGACTTAATCTGTTCAACGAGAGTTGGCAGGGTTTCAGAAGTATTGTGTACCTTGACAGAATTATATAAACAATTGTGGAATACAAGACCACGTGTTTCATTCTTATCTGGTATTGAAATAAACGTTCAAGAAGGATCGGACTGGTGGTTTAATATTTTTGCTCACGCGCTTCCAAAGGCGTTGAATAAATACCCGAAATATAAATTCTATGCTCCAAATATTATATTTCTTACACCGGAAGAACACCGGTTATTAGATTTTGGCACAAATGAACAAAGACTAAAATACGCGGAAGAACATGATTGCTCGTGGAATAAAATTTATAATTTGGCGGAAGAATTGAAGAATAGTTATCCTGATATAATAGACAAATCAACCAATTGAATTAGAACTAAGAAAATGAAAGAACAAACATTAACTCACGGTTCGTTATTTTCTGGTATTGGGGGATTCGATTTGGCCGCAGAGTGGGCTGGATGGGAAAACGTATTCCATTGTGAATGGAACGAATTTGGACAGAAAATTTTAAAATATTATTGGCCTAACGCTATAAGTTATGGAGACATTACCAAGACAGACTTCACTATTTGGAGAAACAGAATTGACATCCTCACGGGTGGTTTTCCCTGTCAGCCCTTCTCCCTTGCCGGAAAACGTAAAGGCACGGAGGATGAACGCCACCTATGGCCGGAGATGCTTAGAACGATACGGGAGATTCAGCCGACATGGGTTGTGGACGAGAATGTTTTCGGAATTATTAATTGGGATGGAGGGTTGGTCTTCGAGCAGGTGCAAGCTGACCTGGAGGCTGAAGGGTATGAAGTACAACCGTATGTTCTTCCAGCTTGTGCCGTCAATGCTCCCCACCGAAGGGATAGGGTTTGGTTTGTCGCCCACAGTAAAGGTTCAGCAAGACTGCAAGCCACAGCGACCTCTTACAGACGGAAAAAATATCAGCTTAACAACGGGGACGGAGTACGGAGTCCGTTTGTCGCAACTGGCAGTAGCGGGTCTTCTGCCGACACCAGCAACCAGGGACGGCAAGGGAGCAAGGACAACCGAGGCGTTGGAGGCATCGGGCAGAAACGAGACAAACAGCCTTCCCGATTTCTTCGCACAACCTGGCAAGACTTCCCAACTCAATCCCCTCTTTGTAGAAGAGATGATGGGCTTTCCGACAGGCTGGATTCTATCACCTTTTCTAAATGGAGAAACGAATCAATAAAGGCGATGGGTAATGCAATAGTGCCACAAGTTGCTTATCAAATTTTTAAAGCTATCAACTTACACCAGGCATCTTTAAGGTTTTATTAAACTAAAATATAGTAACTATTATTTAAAATTTAAAACAAAAACATCAAACAAATGGAAAAATTTAAAGCTATATTAAGCGGTTCAATAGCCGGGACACAGGTTAACTCCTTCCCGCTGGTTGATGGCGATAAAATCGTTTGTGGGACCAGCTCTTCTTTTAATATGATAAAAACTGATTATTTACATTTTTTAGAAAGTAAAAAACATTCTATAAGTAACTATGGAATAGAACCTACATTCATTCCCGATGCAATGTTTGACTTTCAGAAGTATGTTACAGAATACTTAATTAGAAAAGGTCGGGCAGCTTGTTTTCTTGACACGGGGTTGGGCAAAACAATAATTGAACTTACTGTTGCAAAAAATTATATACAGCACACAAACAAACCCGTATTAATTATTTGTCCTTTAGCAGTTGCATTTCAATTTATCAAAGAAGCAGAGAAATTTAGTATTGATGATATTTCTTATTCAAAAGACGGGAAATATAAAACTAAAATTGTAATATGTAATTACGAAAGATTAGGATATTTTGAATCAACTGATTTTGATTGCGTGATGTTGGATGAAAGTTCTATTTTAAAAAACTTTGAGGGAGAAACAAAATTACACGTTACGAATTTTATGAGGAAAGTAAAGTATCGGTATTTGTTCACGGCCACACCAAGCCCTAATGATTACATTGAATTAGGAACAAGTTCGGAAGCATTAGGCTATATGGGTTATACCGATATTCTCACAAGGTTTTTTAAAAACAATAACAATACAATAAAAAGTTCCGGGTTGCATAGAGCTGGCGAAGAATGGTATTTAAAACCCCATGCTGAAAAAGATTTCTGGAAATGGATTGCTTCATGGAGTATTTCAATGCGTAAACCTTCCGATATTGGATTTGACGATTCACTATATATTTTACCCCGATTAAATGAGATTGAAACAATAGTCGCAAATTCAAATCCACTTGCCATAAATGGACAAACTCAAATGTTTAATATGCCCGCTGTAAATTTTTTCGAGATAAAAGCAGAGGTAAGGGCAACAATTAAACAACGATGTGAAATGGCGGTTAAGAAATGTCTAGAACACGATATTTCTTTTTGTTGGGTAAATCTTAATGAGGAAGGAAAAATGATTGAGAAAATGTTGCCTAACTCAATTGATATTTGCGGCGGCGATGATGTTGAAAAAAAAGAAGAGGCAATAGAGTGGTTTATTGGGGATAAATGTATTTGTAATTCAAAATATTTTCATAAACTTGTCCTAAATTGGCAAAATAAAGGATCATGTGGGAACCTGAATACGCAAAACGAAGGAGAGAAAAATATAGCTCCGATAAATCAGAAAGGGATATACGAAAATCGCAATCCAGAAATCCTGATGAAAATAAAAAATACATGGCAGAATATTATCAGCAAAACAAAGACAAATACAGGGTCAAAGATGCTGATGAACGAAATAGAAAACGAAGAGAATATTATTCAAATAATCCAAAATATAGAAAAAAATGTAAACGACTTTCAATTAACTATGTTAAAGCAAATCCACATAAACGAATTGAACGAATTATTAGGTTATATGGACTTACTATTGATGAATATAATTCAATTTTTGACAAGCAACAAAATCGATGTGCAATTTGCAAAAAAGAACTTGATAGAAGTAGAAAAAAATCTATGGCTATTGACCATTGTCACGAAACCGGAAAAGTTAGAGGAGTTCTCTGCGTATCATGTAATATCGGACTTGGACATTTCAAAGACAACATTACTTCACTCAAATCTGCAATCGTGTATTTGCGGACACAAATCGGGAGTTAGAAGAATTATAAGTAAGACGAAAATTTTCGGGTTTGGATTAAATCTTCAACACTGCAACCATACAACATATTTTCCCACTTACTCTTATGAACAATATTATCAGGCAATAAGAAGGTTTTGGAGATTCGGTCAAAAAAGAGAAGTGTTTGTTGATTTGATTTTAAGTGATGGTCAAACGCGAATAATGCAAAGTTTGAAAGTTAAAAAGAATAAGGCAATATCAATGTTTGAAAATTTGACTGCAAACACTAACAGCGATTTTACAATTAAGACAAAAGAATTTGACAAAAAAATAATTACACCAACCTTTATAAAATAAAATCATGGTAAAAGACCAATTAGTTACAGAAAGTTATGCTATTTACAATGGCGACTCAATGGAGGTTATTCCCGAATTATTAAAAGATGAATTAATAGACCTTGCTATATACAGCCCCCCTTTCGCCGGTTTATATCAATATTCCAGCAGCGAAAAAGATTTTTCTAACTGCGAAAACAAAGAACAATTTTTGGAGCAATATGAATTTTTGGTAAAAGAAATGGCAAGAATTACAAAACCAGGTAGAATAAACGCTGTGCATTGTACCGATGTTTTTGATAACCGTTCTTTTCTTTGGGATTTTCCGCATGAGATAATCAGAATACATGAGAAACATGGTTTTCATTATCGCAATAGAATTACGATTTGGAAGGAACCATTAAAGGTAAGAATGAGAACAATGGTTCAAAGCTTAATGCACAAATTTATCGTTGAGGATTCGACAAGGTGTTTTACTGCCATGCCTGATTATGTTTTGATATTTACAAAGAATGGCGACAGTTTGGTTCCGGTAACACACGAAAAAGGATTTACTGAATACTTTGGTGAAATTCCTTTTTTACCAGCACACGTTGAAACTTATGGTAATTATGAGGACTTTAAAAAGAAGTGGAAAAATTACAATGGTGATCCAAGTGGAAATAAAATGAGTCATTTGATTTGGCAGCGTTATGCAAGTTCAGTATGGGACGATATTAGAATTGATAATGTTTTGCCATTCAAAGAAAGCAGGGATGAGGATGATGAAAAGCATGTTCACCCGTTACAATTAGACGTTATTGATAGACTTGTAGAGTTATATAGCAATAAAAATGAATTAGTGTTTACTCCATTCATGGGTGTTGGTTCAGAGGTTTACAGTCCCGTTTCACTTGGTCGAAAAGCAATTGGAATTGAACTTAAAGATTCATATTTCAAACAAGCAATTTTGAACATGAAAGATGCTGAAACAAGATTTAAAAAAGCCGAACAATATACTTTAACCATTAATGCTTAACCCCTCCATAATAAAAACCCATGATATTTATATCATTATGATTAAAGAACTTGAACAAATGTATAAAAACAATAAGTAATGGCACGAAAGAAATAATCAAACCCATTACCTAATTTGAAAAACCCTGTCGTTATTGGGTAGTTTTGTTGATGGTAATTATATACTTGTAAATTTTAATTTTTAAATGAAAATGAATACAAATAAGACTATTAAAAACCAAGAATTAAAGGCCCAAAGAGGTTGTGGCATTACTGTCGACTATTTTGATCAAAATAAACTCACGCGTGAAGAGACGGTCCACGGGAATATATCAGATAAAATAATTATACCCTTACAAGATAATAGAACATGGATCTGTTGTAATAAAAACAAGGACGTGTCTCAAATAACTAATTTTTGGGAAAAACACACAATCAATTTTAAATGACTTATATTAAATCTTATCCATTATCAAAATTATCTGAACTAAGATTGTTACATGAAGAGGATCTTGTTCGTGATGGCCGTCGAATCGCGCCAAAGAAGTTTTATGTCGCTGGATATTATTCGTTAAATGAAATTGAAGAACATGAAACAATGCCAGGTTACAAATTCCATGAACACTGGAAGCAATGGTTAAAAGATGAAAAAATATATATTGATAAACCTAAAACAGAAGCAAAATGAGACAAAAACTACTCTATCCTGATGAGACGGGACATTATCCATCAGATGAAGAAATAGAAGCTGAAAACGATAGGATCATGAACGAGGCAGATGATCTATACGATGAAGAACGTTGTGAAAATTTCGATTGGAACTTTTTTTAAAAATAATTCATTTTTTTCTTGACAATCGAATATTATTATTGTATCTTTACCAATTCAAATTAACCAATGAAAAAACTATTATTTATCTTTCTTTTACTCTCCTGTCAACCTGAACGCCCCTCCGTTTACTCTGTTCAGGTTGTTTGGAATGGTTGTGTTGTAGAATCATATATGACCAACGACACGGCAGAAATAATTTGGAGTAAAGATTTTAAGGTTTTGATTCATAAAATTCAGTAACCATGCTATTAAATTTGTTGTATTTATCTATTGAAAAATTAGGATATAAACTATTTGTTTTACTCCTTATTCTATCTTCTTGCATAACTTACAAGACGGTTCAAATACAGGTACCTGCTGGGGAATGTGTTAATCTCTTGGATTCGGCAAGATGGGATTACCAGTGTCCCTGGGGAAATATTGTTGATCCTAACAATGAATACAGAATGCTTACTATCAAAAGAAGTTTGGTAAGGTGGGATAGCAATAAGGTATCTTTCTCTGTCTGTCGTTGTCCAAGTGAAGAATGGACAATG
>JBAZGP010000207.1:0-6511 GCA_041652835.1 Lutibacter sp.
CGTAAATCTTTAGATGCTGGATGGTTGTCTAATCATAAACTATGGACATTCTGGTCTTGGTGTTTAATGAAAGCAAGTCATAAAGATGTTAAGGTTATTATTGGTTATAAAGAAGTGTCCTTAAAATCGGGTGATTTTGTTTTTGGACGGTTAAAAGCTGCAAAAGAATTAAAGATGTCTGAACAGTCAATTCGTACTTGTCTTGATTTTTTAAAAACAAGTGAAAATTTAACCATCAAAGTAACCAACAGATATTCTATTATATCAATAGTAAATTGGGATATTTACCAGCAACAAGAAATTGAAAATAACCATCTAAACAACCAACAAGTAACCAACAAACAACCAACAAGTAACCACAAACAAGAATGTAAAGAATTAAAGAATAATAAATACTCTCTTGATTTCCTCTCTTTTTGGAAAGCTTACCCTAAAAAATCAGGATCAAAAAAAATTGCTTTTGATAACTGGAATAAACTAAACGGTGAAAAACCGGAAATTGAAATTGTATTAAAGGCAATTCAAGACCAGATAATTTGGAGGAAAGAAGCTGGCGACAAATTTAGGCCGGAATGGAAGGATCCTGAACGGTGGATTAAAGGGAAAATGTGGGAGGCTGAGTTGGGGGAAAAGGAAAAATCATCATGGTAATTGATCCTAGTTGGCATAAGGTTTTAATTGATTGCGAAATTGAAAATATAAAATATTACTCTCAGGAAATAGGGTTTTATAAAAAACTATTAGAAAAACAGGATGATGATGCAACGTGTCAGTGGTTTAATTATTTTATATCTTATGCAGAAAACGAAATTGAGGCGGTAAATGACAGACTTAAAAAACTCCGAGAAGATTTATGTGCATGGGGATTGCAAC
Organism: Lutibacter sp.; assembly: GCA_041652835.1. Lineage (GTDB taxonomy): Bacteria > Bacteroidota > Bacteroidia > Flavobacteriales > Flavobacteriaceae > Lutibacter. The sequence goes on from JBAZGP010000207.1 coordinate 874, forward strand.
ATCCAGACAATTGAGTATTATGAGCACTACGGGGAAAATGATGAGGTTGTTACCTCGTATGAGCTGCACGACAAGATGTTGGCTGAAAAGAAAACTCCTCATATTTCAATAAAATCAAATATACCTGGGATTGATTACGCCTGTGGTGGATTTCAAGATGGTGAATTAATAGTAATTTCTGGCCCTACAAAAATGGGTAAAACATTACTTGCTCAAACGTTAACTGTTAATTTTTCAAAACAAAAAGAGTATTCCGGTTGGTTTTCCTATGAAGTTCCAGCACGTCAATTCTTAGATCAATTTCCGATATTACCACTTTTTTACCTTCCCAAAAAAAACAAAGCTCAGGATTTTGAATGGTTTATGGATCGCTGTCTTGAGTCATTTTTTAAATATAATACTCGTATATTTTTTATTGATCATTTACATTATCTTGTTGATATGGCACGTATAAAAAATCCCAGCCTTGATATCGGCGTGATTGTTCGCCGGATTAAAAGATTCGCTGTTGAAAACGACTTTATAATATTTCTTTTGTGTCATGTTGGAAAAAACACAGGAGAAGATTTAAGTCATAAAGATTTAAGGGATTCTAGTTTCATTGCTCAGGAATCAGACTGTGTAATTATGATTAAACGAGTTCCAAAAGAAGGGCAAAGCCGGGCAAAGGCACGGGTAGAATTCCACCGGCGCACGGGTATAATGGAATGGGTGGTTACCCTTGAAAAACAGTTCGGACTTTTAAAAGAAATAGCAATGGACAACGAAAATGACTAACTATCAGGTAATTTTAAACTATCAAAGAGAAGTTACTAAAATGAAAACAGAGGCGCCTGGACCGTTACAAGCGTTGCTGAATTGCCTACAAATCATGGCAAAAAAGTATAGAGTTAGTAATAAATTTATGGTAAGATATTTCTCAAATAACAAACTAAATTACGAGGTTATGGAAATAAAGGGGGATAAATGTGCAAACCTAAGCCAGAAGTAAAACTTTGTTCAAACAAAGATTGTCGTATTCCAATTACCATTAAAAACGCCTATTCCCATAGGCACCCGAAAACCGGGGAAATAGTTACCGATTGCCTATGTAAACCGTGTAGGATAGCACTATCGGCAAAATATCAAAAGAGTTACGGAAAGAAGCACAATAAAGAACCACTGGAAGTAAGGAGCAAGTTTGATAATCTTAATCGCAGTACCAAGCGAGGATTTATTCAGTATATGACACTAAACGCTATTTATTTTGAGCACGTTTTTGGAAAAGACGCAATCCCGGGGAATATTTTAGCCGAGGCAGATAAACTCAGATTGGAGCAATGACATGAAAAATAAATTTACTACACTGAACAATAAATTTACTACCTGGTATTTATGCGTATTATTTATGATAATTGTTTTATTGATATCGTTATTTTTAGTATGTAATAATTACAATAACAGAATCGATGAACTAGAAAGAGCCAATACGGTTTTAATTAATAACATAAATCCTATGTATCAAGATTGGAGAGAAAGAAATTGCATAACTGGTATTGAAACACGGAATGGAATACAAACTATTTGGTCAGAACAGCCCTGTAAAAAGACAGGTAAACAATATATTGTCTATCGTAACGGAAATGCTTGTCTTAAGGTGAAAAAAGAAGATGAAGTGTCCGCTTATAAATTCAGTGAGACTTTCCACAACAGGCTTTCCCTATTTAAGGGGAAATAATATGAATAACATCGAAAGAATTGCAGTGATAATAATTCTGGTTGTTATTTTAGTTTGGGGAATTATTGATATTTTAAGGGGGATGCCATGAAATTCAAATACGTTATGTTAGATAATATCTTCCCGGTTATCCTACATGATGCCGTACAACACAAAAAGATTACGGGTAATGCAACATCTGCGGGATTTTTTATGGTCACACTAGAAAACGGAAGAGCTAGTGTGGCTTGCTATGGATTTTCTCAATCTTTAGGATTACAGCCCGCGGAAGGAGACGAGAAGACTCTGGAAAGATTTTTCAACTCAATGGGTGATGAAATATAATGAAAGTATTAGTGGCTTGTGAATTTTCGGGAATTGTTCGGGAAGCTTTTAAGGCAAGGGGGCATGATGCTTGGTCGTGTGATTTATTGCCGACTGAAATTCCAGGGCAACATATTCAGGGTGATGTTTTAAAAATCATCAATGACGGTTGGGATTTGATGATAGCACACCCACCATGCACATACCTATGTGTTTCCGGGATACGTTGGAATACAAATAATCCCATAAGACAGCAAAAAACAGAAGATGCGTTAAGATTCGTCAATAAATTATTTAATTGTCGTATCCCAAAAAAGGCAATAGAAAACCCAATAAGCATAATTAGTTCAAGAATTAAAAAACCAACGCAAATTATAAGACCAAACCAATTTGGTTATGGTAGTACAAAAGCAACTTGTCTATGGTTGGAAAACTTGGATAAATTAACCCCAACTAATATTGTTGAAAACGAAATTTATACATCAAAAAGTGGGCGGAAGTGGGATAAGTGGTTTTTTGAAAGTAGTTTAATATCTAATTTAGAAGAACGATCTAAGTTTAGAAGTCGTACATTCCTCGGTATAGGGAAAGCAATGTCTGAACAATGGAGATAAATTATGAAAGACGTGAAGATAATTACAGGAGTAACGATAATTATTTTGTTAATGGCATGGGCTATTTGGGGGACTATTCCGGAAAAAAGAGAAATTAAACCGCCGCAGGCGCAACAAGTTGTTATGCAAAAAAATCAGTGCATTGAAATAATTAGAGATAAAGAAGTTTATCATATTAGAATTAAAAAAGAGTGCTTAGATAATCAGAAAATTGGCTATATCTCAAAGGAGAAATAATTAATTTGATTTAATCAAATAACATGGCATAATAGAGCCATGAAAAAGGGACCAGTAAAAAAACAGGTTCAACCTGAGAAACGGTAAAATTAAAATGCACATTATTGCGCTGGCAGAATTATTAAATGTAGATGCCCGGGAACTAGATAAAGCATTGTTAAGTAGGGATTACACGGATGATGGCATAGTTCCCGAAGAAATAGCGCAAGATTTATTGTCTTTATATAAGCATTACCTAGGACAAATCATAACACCAGAAAAAAGTAATTCAATACCGATCCACCTTAAATCAGTACCAATTATATACGGTTTATTTGATGGGAGCGCACTAACATACATAGGGAAATCGGTTTCTGTTTTTTATAGGCTTGCACAACATGTTAAAGAGAAAGATTTTGATGGAATATGGGTAATTGAATCTAGCCGGAAAGACATAGATATAATGGAATTAATTTATATATCACACTTTCAACCAAGAGATAATCGAGATGGTAAAGAAGTGATGCAGGTGATAAGAAAACTTATAGCTAAAATTTAGGCAAATATGGCATTAAAAATGGTAAAAAGAAAAGAAAATACTCCACAGGGCGGAGACACAAAACATGCCGGGGGAAGGCCAACTAAATACAAACCAGAATATTGCGATATAATTGTTTCTTATTTTATAGCAGAGGCAGAAGAAGACAAACTTCCGTTTTTGAGTAAATTTGCCAGAGAAATTGCAGGTGTATGTTGTGACACTGCCATAGAGTGGACAAAAGAATATCCTGAGTTTTCCGAATCCTATAAAAAAGCTAAAGACATCCAAAAAGAATATTTAATTTCTCACGCATTAGATGGGAAAATAAATCCGACCGCATTTATATTCACAGCCAAAAATATAACAGACATGAGAGACCGTCAAGAAACAGAACATAAGTTTGAAGGCATTGAAGATATCTTAAAGGCCATTCATGACAAAAGAAATAGCAATCGATAAATTCGGCGAGATCGGAAAGTATATTGACAATTTTAAGTCTTTTGCTGAGGATTGCCTGTTTGTGCGCGATCACAACACAAAGAAAATTTTACCGTTTATCTTAAACAACCCTCAAAGAATAACAAATAACATTATTGAGAAACAAAATTTAGAAATGGGTTTTGTCCGTGTTATCCTTGATAAAGCTAGGCGTTTTGGGGGATCAACACTTATTGAAGGGCGTGGATACCATAAAACATCAATGAATTTTAATATTAATGCTTTTATTATAGCCCACGAAGAAGACTCAACAGACACGCTATTTAATATGGCTAAACTTTTCCATGAGAGAAACCCTATTGCACCACAGACAAAATACTCATCAAAAAAAGAATTACTGTTTGATACTAAAGACGGCAACGGACTAAAATCTGAGTACGGTCTGGCTTGCGCGAAAAATCCTGATGCTTTACGATCGCAAGGGGTTCATTTTTTCCACGGTTCAGAAGTGGCGTTTTGGCCGGGTAATGCCGATGCGCTACTTGACGGTGCAATGTCCGCATTTCCTGCTGATCCTATTGGAACAGAGGCATATCTCGAATCAACCGGCAATGGTTATGGCAACAGGTTTCAACGCGACGTATTTGCTGCTTATTGCGAGGGTAAATATCCGTACTACATTGAGGATGGAATTCCCTATGCGTGGAAAAATCATAACGACTCATGGGTTTTAATATTCATTCCGTGGTTTGCCCATGATTTATATTTGAGGGAATTTGATAATGATGGTCAGAAAGCGGAGTTTGCTGCAAAGATTAAGCAAAAAGTATTTAATAAAGAGTTGATGTCGTGGGAAGATAGTCCGGAAACGAAGCTAATTAACCGCTATCACGTTTCATTAGAACAGTTAAACTGGCGGCAATGGGAGATAGAGAATACATTTAAAGGGCGTGTAAACAAGTTTCAGCAGGAATTCCCGGCTACAGTCGAGGAAAGTTTCCTGTCTCAAGGGTCAAATACCTATCCTGCGGAGCTCTGCGATATCGTGCAAGCTGGCTGTAAGGCACCCCTTTTAATCGGTGACCCTGTAGATCGTATTGGTAAAACAAAGATTAGACCCAATCCCTATGGCCATTTATCAATTTGGAGCAAGCCTAATCCTGATAATGTTTATTTTATGACTGTTGACTGCGGAGGGGGAAAGAACGAAAGACAAAAGAAAGAGAAGACTGACCCCGATCCGACCTGTATTGATGTTTGGGACCGTTCAAGCGGTGAACAAGTGGCCCAGTGGCATGGGCATATCCAATATGATTTAATCGCTGATATGGTTGAGCTGATCGGCAAACTCTATAATAGAGGCATCGCGTGTGTTGAGGTTATGAATCACGGTTACACGGTCGTTGCTGGACTCAGGGCGTTAAAATATCCCATGTATGAGTCGAAACCGGGCGAACCAGGCTGGTACACTACAAGTAGATCAAAGCCTCAGATGGTTGATGGACTGTATGAGGCCGCGCGGGATGGGGCATTACAAATTAGGTGCGCGGAAACAGTTGCAGAAATGAGAACATTTGTCGAGAAGAACGGAAAATACAATGCTGAATCAGGGTGCCATGATGAACGAGTTGATACAGCAGGGATAGCCAGCCAGATGATGAAACTACTTCCGTCAAGATCAAAGGCAAAGCGTGATGAGGTTTCGCTCGGAGATTATGCCGGACGGAACAACCATCGGGAATCAGGTGGATATGTTGAGGTAAGGCTGTGACGATTCCAAACCAAAATAAACTGATTCGAAACGCCATA
>JBAZGP010000208.1:0-3435 GCA_041652835.1 Lutibacter sp.
TTTTGCAATTACGCTTGCCCCAGGCAAAGCTTCGCCTGAAGTGTCGGTAATAATTCCTGTAATAAGTTCTTGTGAAACTGCGATATTAGCAAAGAAACATAGCAATACTAATAGAATATTTATTCTTTTCATTATTAATTTGGTTAAAGTTTGGTGCCAATATACAATTTATTATATTATATGAAAAATTTACTGCTAAATTTCAGAGAATCATTTAAACCAAAAAAAGCCTAATTTATATCATTGTAAATACTATCTTTGCACGCTTGTAAAAAAACACTTTTTTCAGAAAAAATAATAATAAAATTACGTAGTATGAAAGCCGGTATTGTAGGATTGCCAAATGTAGGAAAATCGACTTTATTTAATTGTTTGTCCAATGCGAAAGCACAAAGTGCCAACTTTCCGTTTTGTACCATTGAACCAAATATTGGGGTGGTAAATGTACCGGATAGCCGATTGACAAAATTGGAAGAATTGGTTCAGCCTCAGCGTGTACAAACCGCAACGGTTGATATTGTTGATATTGCAGGATTGGTTCGCGGAGCAAGCAAAGGGGAAGGATTGGGAAATCAATTTTTAGCAAATATTAGAGAAACGGATGCCATTATTCATGTAATTCGTTGTTTTGACAATGATAATATTATCCATGTGGATACGACTATTGATCCTTTAAGGGATAAAGAAACCATTGATATGGAACTGCAGCTAAAAGATTTAGAAACTTTAGATAAAAAATTAGATAAAGTTAAAAAAGCAGCCAGAACAGGAAATAAAGAAGCCCAAAAAGAATTGGATGCTTTAGAAAAAGTAAAAAAAGGATTGCAATCGGCAATTTCAGTAAGAGCTATTGATTTAACCGATAAAGAGCGTGAAGAATACATAAAACCATTACAATTTATAACTGACAAACCAGTTTTGTATGTTTGCAATGTTGATGAAAATGCCGCTGTTAAAGGAAATGAGTATGTAAATATCATAAAAGAAGCTGTAAAGAATGAAAACGCAGAGGTTATCGTTTTAGCGGTAGGTACTGAAGCCGATATTACGGAATTAGAATCTTTCGAAGAACGCCAGCTTTTTTTGGATGATTTAGGACTAACAGAAGCTGGCGCTTCGGTTTTAATTAGAACTGCCTATAAATTATTAAATCAACAAACCTATTTTACCGCAGGTGTTAAAGAAGTGCGCGCTTGGACAATAAATGTTGGTGATACCGCACCGCAAGCCGCCGGTGTGATTCATAGCGATTTTGAAAAAGGATTTATTAGGGCAGAAGTGATAAGTTATGAAGATTTTGTAAATTATGGAAGTGAAGCTAAAGTAAAAGAGGCCGGTAAAATGCGTGTTGAAGGTAAAGAATATATTGTGCAAGACGGTGATATTATGCATTTTAGATTTAATGTTTAAGAACAGATTTAAAAAATAAGTACCTTTGAAAGTCTGTTAATAACTATTTTAACAGACTTTTTTTTATCTTTTAAGCCAAAATAGTACTTTAGCCACGCTTCAGGAATTCGAAAAATAAATGACAGAACAAACAGCATACACAGAAGACAATATTCGATCGCTCGATTGGAAAGAACATATTCGGCTTCGTCCCGGAATGTATATCGGTAAATTGGGCGATGGTTCATCACCTGATGACGGTATTTACATTTTGATAAAGGAAGTTATTGACAATTCTATTGATGAATATGTAATGGGCGCTGGCAAAACAATTGAAGTTTTGGTAAAAGAAGACACCGTTGCCATTCGCGATTATGGACGTGGGATTCCATTGGGAAAAGTGGTGGATGTTGTTTCTAAAATGAATACCGGAGGAAAATACGATTCTCTTGCGTTTAAAAAATCAGTTGGACTTAATGGCGTTGGAACCAAAGCCGTAAACGCTTTATCTTCCTATTTTAAAGTGCAATCTTCTAGAGATGGAAAAACGGTGTTTGCTGAATTTGAAAAAGGAAATATTACTCATGAAGAAAAGCCTGAAGAAACTGCACATCGTAAAGGAACTAAAGTAACGTTTGTTCCGGACCGAGCCATTTTTTCAAAATTCAAATACAGAAACGAGTATATTGAAAAAATGATTAAAAACTATGTGTATTTGAACACAGGTTTAACCATCATTTTTAACGGAGAAAAATATTTTTCTGAAAATGGATTAAAAGATTTGTTGGAAGAAAATATTGCTGAAGATGCCATGTTGTTTCCTATAATTCATTTAAAAGGAAATGATATTGAGGTTGCAATAACCTATAGCAAAGCGCAATATAGCGAAGAATACCACTCATTTGTTAACGGACAGCACACTACGCAAGGAGGAACACATCAAAATGCTTTTAGGGAAGCCATTGTAAAAACGATACGCGAATTTTTCGGTAAAAATTATGAGTCTGCAGACATTCGAAAATCCATTGTTTCTGCGGTAAGTGTAAAAGTGGTGGAACCCGTTTTTGAAAGTCAAACCAAAACCAAATTGGGCTCTACGGAAATGGGCGACGGATTGCCTTCGGTTAGGACGTTTATCACCGATTTTGTAAAAACGAATTTGGACAATTACCTTCATAAAAATCCGGTAACTGCAGAGAGAATTCAGAAAAAAATATTACAGGCTGAAAAAGAGCGAAACGATTTATCTGGCATCAGAAAATTAGCTCGTGAACGCGCTAAAACTGCTGGTTTACACAATAAAAAATTACGCGATTGTAGGGTTCATTTAAGTGATTTAAAGAAAGAAAATAGGTTAGAAAGCACCTTGTTTATTACCGAGGGAGATTCTGCCAGCGGTTCTATCACCAAATCCAGAAATGTAAATACACAAGCTGTTTTTAGTTTAAGGGGAAAACCTTTGAACTCTTACGGAATGAATAAGAAAATTGTGTACGAAAATGAAGAATTTAACTTGCTTCAAGCAGCCCTGAACATTGAAGAATCCATTGAAGATTTGAGATATAACAATATTGTAATTGCAACGGATGCCGATGTTGACGGAATGCATATTCGCTTGTTGTTAATCACTTTTTTTCTGCAATTTTTTCCTGAAATGATTAAAGAAGGCCATTTGTATATTTTAGATACGCCTTTGTTTAGGGTTAGGGATAAAAAACAAACTTTTTATTGCTATTCTCCTGAAGAAAAACAAAATGCCATTAATGCTTTAAGAGGAAAGCCAGAAATTACACGGTTTAAAGGTTTGGGAGAAATATCTCCCGATGAATTTGCCAATTTTATTGGTGATGACATTCGTTTAGACCCCGTTATGCTTGATAAAGAAATGTCTATTGATAAAATGTTAGAATTTTATATGGGAAAAAACACCCCCGACCGACAGAAATTTATCATTGAAAATTTGAAATTTGAAGTGGATGTTGTAGAAGAGTAATTATTGAATTATGATTTGTAATTTTATTTATAAAAATTAGAAAATACCAATTT
>JBAZGP010000208.1:3448-6496 GCA_041652835.1 Lutibacter sp.
ATGGGAAATATGGATGAAGAAATCAACGATGACGACCATTTAGATGAAAATGAACATTTAAAGGAAGAATTTGGAAAACAGGAAACCATTACCAAGGTTACGGGAATGTATAAAGACTGGTTTTTGGATTATGCTTCTTATGTTATTTTGGAGCGGGCTGTGCCTGCGTTAAAAGATGGTTTTAAACCAGTTCAGCGAAGAATTATGCATTCTATGAAGGACTTGGATGATGGGCGTTACAACAAAGTAGCGAACGTTGTTGGGCATACCATGCAATATCATCCGCATGGTGATGCTTCTATTTCTGATGCTTTGGTTCAGTTGGGCCAAAAAGAATTGCTGATTGATATGCAGGGAAACTGGGGAAATATTTTAACCGGCGACCGAGCAGCTGCAGCTCGTTATATTGAAGCGCGTTTGTCGAAATTTGCGTTGGATGTTGTTTTCAATCCAAAAACTACAGAATGGCAATCTTCTTACGATGGAAGGAAAAAAGAGCCGATAGATTTACCCGTTAAATTTCCTTTGTTGCTGGCTCAAGGTGCAGAAGGCATCGCTGTTGGACTTTCAACAAAAATTTTGCCTCATAATTTCAACGAATTGATAGATGCTTCTATAAAACATTTAAAAGGAAAACCTTTTACGCTGATTCCAGATTTTTTAACAGGTGGAATTGCGGATGTTTCTGGCTATCACGATGGAAAACGGGGAGGGAAAATCAGGGTTAGGGCTAAAATTGGCCAACTCGATAAAAGAACATTGGTCATTACCGAAATTCCTTTCGGAACAACAACATCAACTCTTATTGATTCTATTTTAAAAGCCAATGAAAAAGGAACGATTAAAATCAAACAAATAGAGGACAATACTGCCGCCAATGTTGAAATTTTGGTGCATTTGCCAAGTGGCATTTCACCCGATAAAACCATTGATGCTTTATATGCATTTACCAGCTGTGAAAATCCTATTTCGCCATTATGTTGTGTTATTGACGACAATAAACCGGTATTTATAGGTGTTTCTGAAATTTTAATTCGTTCAACAAACCATACCGTAGAATTATTAAAATTGGAGCTTGAAATCCAATTAAACGAATTGGATGAGCAATGGCATTTTGCTTCTTTGGAACGTATCTTTATTGAAAATAGAATATACAGGGATATTGAGGATCAGGATACTTGGGAAGGTGTAATTAAAGCGATTGATGAAGGTCTGAAACCACACATAAAACATTTAAAACGTCCAATTACTGAAGAAGATATTTTGCGTTTGACAGAAATTCGAATTAAAAAAATATCAAAATTTGATATTGATAAAGCCAAACAATTCATAGAAAGTTTAGAAGAAAAAATAGAGGAGGTAAAAAAACATTTGGCCAATATCATAGAATTTGCCATTGACTATTTTAAGAATCTAAAACTAAAATATGGAAAAGGAAAAGAGCGTTTAACAGAAATTCGTTTGTTTGACGATATTATCGCCACTAAAGTGGTGATGCGAAACACGAAACTCTATGTAAATAAAGAAGAAGGTTTTGTGGGAACTTCTTTAAAACGTGATGAATATGTCGATGATTGCGCTGATATTGACGATGTGATTGTTTTTAGAAAAGACGGAGTAATGTTAGTTACAAAAGTGGATGCCAAAACTTTTGTGGGGAAAGACATTATACATGTGGCTGTGTTTAAAAAGGATGATAAAAGAACTGTTTATAACGTGATTTATCGCGACGGCAAAAACGGCCCAAGTTATATAAAACGTTTTTATGTTACCGGAATTACGCGCGATAAAGAATACAATTTAACAACGGGAAATAAAGGATCTCAGGTGCTCTATTTTACCGAAAATCCAAATGGTGAAGCCGAAACAATAACTATAAATTTACGTGCTGTTGGCAATATTAAAAAATTAAAATGGGATATTGATTTTTCAGATTTGGCCATCAAAGGAAGAGGTTCAAAAGGTAATTTGGTAACAAAAAATGCCATTAAAAAAATTGAATTAAAATCGGAAGGTGTTTCTACGCTTAATGCTCGAAAAATTTGGTTTGATGAAACTGTACAACGTTTAAATGTAGATGGAAGGGGAGAATTGCTGGGCGAGTTTAAGCCGGAAGACCGCTTGCTGATTATCACCCAAAAAGGAATTGTAAAAACCATTAAACCGGAATTGACCACTCATTTTGAAAATGATATGATTGTCCTTGAAAAATGGATGCCTGAAAAACCGATTTCTGCAATTTATTTCGATGGCGATAAAGAAAAATACTTTGTAAAGCGATTTATGATTGACAATCCGAACAAAGAAGAGCTTTTTATATCAGAACATCCAAAGTCGCAATTGGAGATTGTTGTTACAGATTACAGACCAATGGCTGAAATTCAATTTTCAAAACGAAATTTGGAATCTATCCTATTAAATTTTGATGAATTTATTTCCATTAAAGGAATAAAAGCACAAGGAAACCAATTGACTTCCGATAAAATTAAACAGGTGAATAGGTTGGAACCACTTCCTTATGAACCACCGGTAATTGAAGATGTTGAAGTTAATGATGAAGAGGAAATTGACAATAGCATGAATTCTCTTGAGCGGGATTCAGATTCGGAAAATGACGATATTGCTGATGAAGCTGGGCAAACTAAATTGTTTTAAAGCCTATAGCTCCGAAGGGGGAAACACAGCTTAAAGAAAAGAGAATACTTCGACTCCGCTCAGTAACCACGCTCAGAGTAAAAGTTGTGAAAGGAAAGATCACAAGACCGCATGACAAAAGAGACAAAAAAATTTAACTTTTAACTTTTAATATCTAATATCTAATATTTAACTTTTAATATCCAATTTTTCCCTTTGCCTTACTTCAATTTCTCATAAAAAGTAAATTCGTAGTTTTTAAGCAATTCAGGATGCGCCATTTTAATGATATCTTTTAAAACCAAATCCGGTCGGGCAGGAGCGAGTTCAAAATAAATAACGCCACCTTTTTCTCCTTGTTTATTTACGTAAGTAAAAATATTTCTGTTTTTAAATGCCTTAAATTCAGGGTAC
>JBAZGP010000209.1:0-3405 GCA_041652835.1 Lutibacter sp.
ATGCTTGATTTTCCACTACCCCAATCACCAAATACTCCGATTGAAATAGGTAGAACAGATTCGTCTTTTATTACATCAATAAGTAAATCAGCGTGTACTTTAAAACCTAATAAGTCTTCTGTTGTTTCATTATCTGACCACATAATTTTATCGTATTTTTTTTGTATATGATATTACTGTGTTTAAATTCTATATCTCTATACTACTTTGTAAATCATTTGTTATTTACCATGTTGTGCAATAAAGTTCTTCTCGTTGTTTTTCCTATTATGAAGTGTTAATTTCACATTCTATGTCACTTATATTTCAACATCAAACCCTTTTTGTTTAAACCAATTCTTACTAATTTCGTTATTATCGCTTTTAGGCTTTGGATCAGCTGTATTTACTTTAAAAGTAGTAGGCAAATTTACGGCGTGACCAAATATCAATGCGTGTTGCGTAGGAATTGAGGGCAACCGTTTTAAAATAGTTTCCGAAATGTGAGGTGTAATTTGCCGTATATGCGATAAATCTTCAGGGTTTTGTATTCGGTGAACTATAAAATTACTACATTGAGATAATACGGTTCTTGATAATTCGCTTGGTCGTTGCGAGGAAATCAATAAAAACATACCGTATTTGCGACCTTCTTTTGCAATTCTCTCAAAGATTTTATTTGCATCACCAAAAACTTTGCCTGATTCTGTGGAAATATATCGGTGTGCTTCTTCCAAAACGAGATTGACAGGAAATTTGTTTCTGTCTTTTGCTTTACGCAATTTTTCAAAAATCATTCTTGACAATACACAAGAAACAACTTCAACTGCTTCATCATTAGCTGAATTCAAGTCAATTGTAGCGATTTGTGATTCTTTTATATTTTTGTTGACACCGATAAATTGATTTATGAAATCAGAATAATCTATATCAGAATCGTTTTTTGTTAGGAAATTGAAATCATCTCTATCTTTAACGCTTTTAAATCTCGTAATCAAAGAAGAACAGTAATCTCTTATTTGTCTATTACCATATGATTCTTCAAAAAGAATGGCAATATCCAAGGCTTCTTCTAATTTACTAAAAGAGAACTTTTGGTTAGGTTGATATGAGGGTAAACTAAAATTATCAGATAAGAATTTATAACTACCGTCATCTGTTCTCTGTTCCAAATAGTCGTGTAAAAATTTTATACCTTTCATTTCCCCAAAATGGATAAAAAGGCAGTTCTCTATTGTACTACTTACACTAGCTACTCCATTATGAAATTGGCTGTTACTGCATTTTATTGATAAATTAATCTGTGGGGTATTAAATTTTTGAAGAATAGATTTTATTCTATCTTTTTTAGAAGGACTACTTGTCTCATCTCTTAGGATTTGAGTAATACAGGTTGCCAGGATATGATTTTTTATGTTATCAATATCCTCGTCTTTACTGAATAAAACAGCTAAAGCCAATGCGTTCCGTAACATTGGTAATTGGGTTCTTTCGCTTGCTTGTAATAATAAGGCCCATTCATCAATATTCAGAAACCAATGTGGTAGTATAAACTTTTTTACTTGTTCTTGTCTTTTCTCTGTTTCTAATATTTCATCTATTGTAAAATTATTAACCCTAATATTTTCGTTGTTTTCCGAAAGGTTACCAAACGCTTGACGATATTCCCCATTTACATCGAAGAAAATGAAGGTGCTACCTGTTGCACTATACTCTTTCAGTTTATAAAGGGTTTGCAGCATTGAAGCAATTGTACAAGATTTTCCACTACCTGTGTTTCCTAAAACAGCAGAATGGCTACCAAAAAATTTATCAATATCTATTTTTACCTCATAATCCGGGAATATACTTGATTTTCCTATTGGTAATGAAGTGTATTGTTTTAGAGTGCAATCATCTTTTCCTTTACAATCGATAACATACTTACAGTCATTTTCAAAAGTTTTATTGGTTTTGAAAATTATATCCAGCTCTTCTTCTTTAATGTATAGTACATCTGAATATAAAGTTGGATATACACTTACACCAAAATCAAAGTTTTTATTATTGATCGTTCCAATAGGAATGACTTCCAAAAATTTACCGGTCTGTATTTTACTTAGGATTTGCTCTGTCGGGTTTGAAAATGGCACATTCAAGTCCTTTTCTCTAACGCCTGAAACTTCTGCAACTAAATAGTAATTTTGATATGGAACAATCACATAGCTATTCAATTGAGCGAAATAATGTATGTCATCAAAACCACTAACATTAAAGTTTTCTAATCCACTTAATAATTCAACGGCAAAACGATCAGAATTGATACCTACAATTTTACCAATAACTCTCTGTTTATCTTCTTTGGTCATTTAAGTAAATCCTTTAGATTATTGATAGTTGTCTCCATTTTCTTGTCTAAATCTTCATTTGTCAAATCGGGCAAAATCTCATTGACAAATCTTTCAAAATAATGCAGAGGCTGTTTTTCGCTTTCTTTACCTCCAATTATCCAAATCCTTGGGTCGTCCAATTTCTGCAATTCGCCGATTTTATTTTCTTCGGTTGGCTCTCCAACAATTATTAGTCTGAAAGAGGGAATGGTAAATGCCTGAAATATTAAATTATTGATATGCTCATCGTTAAAACTGTATCCTATTGTAACAAGTATATTGTTATTTACCATAAGTTTTCGCTGAAACTCGCGGAATAAATCAGAATAAGGACTGCCAAAACTCGCATTATATTTTAACGGAGTTGGATAAAGCATTATTTCTTTTTCATTGCTCTTTAAATTATCAAAAGTAGGATCTTGTATTTCTTTGACTTTAAACAATTTGTTTTCTCCGTCTTCTTCAATCCAATTGACAGAGCCGTGTATTTTGTACAAATAAAAAAAATTGTCAATTACACTCCATTTGGATTGAGATAAATCCATTTTTTCAGCAAGAGCGTAATTAAAAATAGTGGGATTAAAAAATTTACTTATTCCACCTGTAAATCCGTTAGCATAGTGTATTCCTAACAAATCCATTGCCTTTTCAGAATACAAATCATAGTTTGTTGTGAAAATATTTAATCGTGGTAATGTCGAATTTCGCGATAATAGTTTCCTGTAAAATTGTTTGTAAATATCAAGGAGTGGTTTATCTGATTGAGTTTTTATGTTGTCTTCATTAAGTATTTTCTTCAATAGAAAATTTCTTGTTTCTTTAATGATTAAACTAATTTTATCAAGTATTTTTGCGTCTATTGCAGTATCATCTTTGATTTTAGAATGATAAAAAGATAAACTATGTAAAGTCGAAAGAAAAACCTCAAGATTTATTTTGAATGTATCACTCTCCACATCAATTTGTAAATTATCTTTGAGCCATTGCTTATTTGCTTTAAAATCTGCTGAATTATAATATTCTTCAGCTAATGGATACATTACAGGAATACCAACTT
>JBAZGP010000209.1:3415-6480 GCA_041652835.1 Lutibacter sp.
TTCACTACTTCAAATGAAGAACATCCACTTCCTAAAAGGAATGATAAGTTTTTATTGTCAAGCACTTTTAGAAAAGCATCTTGAATTTTCTTAATATCTGAATTATTGTCTTCAGATACTTGTTTTTTCTCTGTATTGAGTATATTCTCTTTACCTTTATAGAAAAATGTTTCCATATCGTTACTCTTTTAGTTTTTGTTTTGCAACGTCCAAAACTTTATCTGATATTTCTTTGTCCTTATCTACCACCTCTATCACTTGATCAGACAGCCAAAGAATAAGCAGTTCTTCGGGATCGGCTTGTAAAATTTCGGCTATCATAGGAATTTGTTCTCTTTTTACTCGGCGGTCGCCTTTTTCAATTTTACAATACATGGCATTATCCATATCGAGAGCTGCCGATACATGGCGTTGTAATAGTTGCTTGCCCTCTCTTAATTCTTTGATTTTATTTGCAAATAGCATTCTTGTATGTTTTGTACTTGACAATATCAGACAAAAATACAACATCTTCTGGAATTAATAAAAAAAGAAAGCTATTAATTATCAACAATAAACAAGAACAACTAACTTTCTTTTTTCAAATAACACCCGTGCGCCTGCCTAACTAATAAACCAGCATTGATAAACCGGGTAATTTGTTTTTCGGCTGTTTTGTCCGGGATATTCAAATTCTTAGCTACTGCAAGATAAGTCTGGCGGTCAAATTCAGAGGGCAAAGCATCTAACAATTGCCGTTTATGATTTAATGGCTGTATGGTTGTATTGTCTTTTGGTAACAACTCAAAAATGTATGCTGCATGTAACACAAGCACTTTTACTATTTCCATAACCGTATTGAAATCACAGTCATTACAGACGAGCACAGACGAAACTTCGCCCGTATCTATAATTCTGAGAGCGGTTATTATCATAGCCAAACGAAAAGCAATTAAGCCAAGCCTACGAATGCTTCCCACGTAATCATCTCCGCATAATTCGAGGTATTGAAGCTGCGTTTGTTCAAAGTAGGTATTGAACGCTTTTTGTTGACTGATTGAAAATGCAAATCTGAACCGGACTGGTTGCTGACGAAGAAAAAGATTGAAATCCAAAAACTCCTTTCCATAAACATCAAATTTGTGTTCGAGTGGCTGTTCGTCATCCCCGGCAAACACATCTTTCCATATCGGGCGAAGATTCATAAAGTAGAACATAAAACGGCTGAAAAGCCCGTTTTCGGCATTCGGAATCAATGAAGATACCTGCTTGGGTGTACCGGATAAAAGGGCAGAGAGTTGAGGGCTTGCCAGTTCAACAAATTCCCTGTCTTTTCTACGATTGTAAGAAATTGTTTCGTGGTGAAACGCTTTGCGGAAACCATCGGAATAATTGCCGTGTTCGGACTTGAATGTCTGCGCAAGTGTATCTCCTTCGGTTTCAAAAATCAACCCCTTTTCGTTATTCTCCTTAAGCAATTGAAACAATCCCGTTGCACTGTTGTTGGCCGGAATAATCAATGTTCTAAGAGGTGGTTCTTCAGGTTTTTCTTCATGTGCCTTATCGCTGCTGGCGTTGTACTGTGTGAGTTTGAATTTGTATTCTTCCTGCTCTACCTTGCATTGCTGGCGCATCATTTGGTGAATAGGCTCAACCAATCTCCGACAAAGGGAAAGTCTTCCTTTCCCTGCTGAGGCTTTTGCCGTAACAAAAAGAAACAAGTTTGGAAAAACTTCATGTTGACCGTAAACTCCATACACATTGGGCATACATGCACTAAAAACAGTCAGAGAGCCCAGCAAAAGCAAATCTGCATCTTCGGGAGAATCGGCATTTGAAGTGATTGCATGGAGTAATCCGGGCAATGATTCAAATATCTCTTTTGGGAAAGCGGGCAACTGCTTTTCCTGATTCCCCATTTCCTCCATTTCCCCATTTTGGGGAATTGAGGATTTAGCCTCGACCTCTACCCCCCTTCGGGTACTTTCTCCTAAAGGAGAAAGAAAACCGGAATTAGCTTTTTGAGGTTGAGGTATAGAAACGCTAACACCTGCGGACTTTGCAAGGTGGTAAAGCGTTTTGATTGTAACACCGTGGCCGTGTGAAGCAAGGCAAGCGGAGTACTGTTTGTCGGTTTCGCTTTGCGAATAAGACGGATAAAATCTACTCAGGCGGTGGTAATAGTTACGACCGCTTTCGCCCAAAGCGTCAGCGAGGGCAAAGCCCAGATCTCGCCAGTCGGCATAATTTGGGGCAATATCGAGAGCGGAAAATTCAATTCTTTTTGCAATCTCTTCAATATCGTTATTTGTGCCTAAAGACTGTAAGGGCTTTTGGGACTGTGAAGTCTGTATTGGTTTATCTGATACCCAATCTGACGGATTAAATGTTTTCTTGCTCATATCTATTTCAAATAAATCGGGTTGATAAATGCTTGCGGGTCGTGAGGCAAAAAACAAGCACGGGATATATCCCGCCCTGATTTGTCAACGGCAACACCATAGGTTTGTAAAATGTAGCTTGCAACCGCAACGAAAAACTCACTATGTGAGGTTTTTGCTGTATCAATTGAAATTATCCATTTTAGACCATCTCCGGAAGGGCTAACAAAAAGCATTTGCGTGTCAAAGTATTCGTCTTGCAAAAGTTGGTTGCGAAGCAGATCAACGCTTTGCAAGTGGTCAAAATCAATGCACAATAAACCGGAATGACTTATCAGTGCTTTGTCGTTGCGGGTTTGAAACATTCCTGAAAAAGTACAGTAATCAAATGTTGAGGCCTTATACTGTCGTACTTGTTTGGGGTCTTTTATATCCCTCAGTTTTTCCGTTCGTTGTTTTGCGTAATCGCCGACAATGTAGTTGTAGGCATCGATCAAGGAAATAGACTTGTGAGGAATGGTATTCCGAACGGGAGCTTTGAAGAAAGAAAATAAAGCCCCCCCAACCCCTCCAATAGAGGGGTTTTTGGTTTGTGAATTATCAAGAGTCTTATTCGATTTTTTGCCATTGGCATAAAAATCGAACTTTTCACCAATATGCAGATTCATTTCCTTATTTAGCGTTTGCAGTAACTCATCGCCCGAC
>JBAZGP010000210.1:0-6465 GCA_041652835.1 Lutibacter sp.
ATATTTATGATTGTTATGGTAGTTTTTATGGCCATAAAACTCTGGTTTTTTTAAATGCTTTTGGGCGTTTCCCGCCAACTGGCGGGTCGGGTTTTTCACTACATGCTATTTAAGCAAAGAATTAGGCCCCCTGAGCGTAGCCGAAGGGCTGCAACCCCTAACGCGAGTTAGTTTTAAATATAGAATCCATTTATTTCAATCAATAAATCCACCATCCTTTAGTTTCTTTTTTTTACTTTTGTTTTTTAAGATAGGATAATGGCAAATACATTTGGAAAATTATTTACGCTCACCACATTTGGAGAATCTCACGGCGAAGCGATTGGCGGAATTATAGACGGCTGCCCGGCAGGAATTGAATTGAACCTGAAAGCTGTTCAATATGATATGGACAGAAGAAAACCTGGCCAATCCAAAATTGTGACCCAACGCAAAGAACCTGATGAAGTTACGTTTTTATCTGGAATTTTTGAAGGAAAAACCACTGGTGCTTCTATTGGTTTTATCATTAAAAATGCCAATCAGCGTTCCAATGATTATTCACATATCAAAGAAGCATTTCGTCCTTCTCATGCCGATTTCACCTACGATAAAAAATATGGTGTAAGGGATTATCGTGGGGGCGGACGTACTTCAGCTCGTGAAACTGCAAATTGGGTTGTTGGTGGTGCCGTTGCAAAACAAGTGATTTCTGAAATAAAAATTAATGCTTTTACTTCTTCTGTAGGGGATATTTTTATGGAAAAACCTTACCAAGATGTCGATTTTAGTAAAATTGAGAGTAACGATGTTCGTTGTCCGGACGAAGCCACTGCGAAAAAAATGATTGCACGCATCAATGAAATTAAAAAACAAGGCGATACCATTGGCGGAACGGTAACCTGCGTCATTAAAAATATTCCTATTGGTTTGGGAGAACCTATTTTCGATAAATTACATGCGCAATTGGGCAAAGCAATGCTTTCTATAAATGCAGTAAAAGGTTTTGAATATGGTAGCGGATTTTGTGGCGCAAAAATGAAAGGAAGTGAACACAACGATATTTTTAATGCCAACGGAACCACAAAAACAAATCTTTCCGGTGGAATTCAGGGAGGCATAAGTAACGGTATGGATATTTATTTTCGAGTGGCTTTTAAACCAGTTGCCACCATTATGCAGTCGCAACAAACCATTGATAAAGATGGAAATATTGTTGAAATGCACGGAAAAGGTCGCCACGACCCTTGTGTGGTGCCGCGCGCAGTTCCAATTGTTGAGGCGCTTGCAGCAATGGTTTTAACCGATTTTATGCTGTTGAATAATGCCTATAATTTGAGGTAATCGTTTAATTGTTTAAACGTTTAATCGTTTATTTGTTTAAAAGTTAAAAGTTTGAAAGTTGAAAACTACTTATACATAATTTTTTTCGCAAACTTCTGATATTTAACCTCTAATATCTAATATTTAACTTCTAATATCTAATACCTAACTTTTAGCTTTTACAAACTTCAAACTTCTAATATTTAACTTCTAATATCTAATATCTAATATTTAACTTTTACCTTTTTCGCTATTCGCTTTTCCCTTTTTTAATTGCCTAACTATTCAATATTTTCATCGCTGTTTTTAATCCAATTCCCATTTCAAAAGGATAGTTGCAAGCAAATAAGCTGCTTTCAATAGCGGCAATTGTGGATATAATGTCGTTGTTGTTTACGCTTCCCATATGTCCAACTCTAAAATATTGAGTTTTATGTGAAGGCAATAAGCCGCCAGCCAAAATAACGTCGTTTTTTCCTGTGTTTGCCAAAAATTCACTTCCTGTAATATTCTCAGGAAAATAAACAGCGGTAAGCGTATTTGCCAATAAATTTTTATCAATAGGCAAAAGTTTTAAGCCCAAGGCAAGTATGGCTTCACGAAAAGCGGAGGCAATTTTTAAGTGTCGTAAAAAACGTTGTTCCATTCCTTCCGCAATAATTTGCTGTAAACTCACTTCTAAAGCGGCAATTAAATTTACAGGTGGTGTTCCAAAATAAGAAGCCTGTCTGTTTTCATAAGCCTGCATAATTGGAAGCCAATTGGTGAAATCAGCATAATAATTACTAATAGGTGTTTTTCTGTTTTTAAAAACGGTCATGGCTTTTTGGGAAACTACCAATAACGCAAGTCCGGGAGGTACGCCAACAGCTTTTTGGGAGGCTGTTAATACCACATCAATTCCCCATTCTTCTTGTTTAATTTCTTCTCCGGCAACCGAACACACGCCATCCAAAATTGAAAGTGTATCGTACTTTTTACAAAGTTCAGCAATGGGTTTGGGATTTACCAAAACACCAGTTGAGGTATCAACATGCGTTATGGTAACTAATTTATATTTTTTGATGGAAAGTGCTTTTTCAATTTCTTCCAAAGCAACAACATTTCCGACTTCTGATGTTAAAACAGTCACATTTGCACCGTAGCGTTTTGCAATTTCAGCGAAGCGTTCTCCAAAATAACCTGTTGAAATAACCAAAACATGGTCATTTGGTTCAATTAAATTGGAGGCAGCCATATCCATAGCTAAAGTTCCCGAACCAGCAACAACAAAAGGCTGTCCGGTTGAAGTTTGCCAAACTTTACGCATCAATTCGATGCAGTTTCCAAAAGATTCAATAAAATTTGGAGCCACATGACTGGTGGTTGGAGTGCCTAATGCTTGTAATACTTTTGGTTCAAACTCAATAGGACCGGGAATCATTAATAACTTTCTGCTTTTCATTGGGTATATTTTTTATTGCATCAGCAAGTTTATAGGTTTTATATCTCAGTTTTTAATATTTTAAAGTAAACATTAATATCAAAAACTGATGTGTAATTTACAAAATAAAAATCACCTAAGCCAAAACGCTAATTGTTATTTTACCTTAAAATTACTGAAATTAGAACTTTAGAAAAAATTGAATTAAATTCATAATTTAACAAACGTAAAATTAATTTCAAAAAATTATAGAAAATAAGTAGGTAGATTTTACAAGAATTATATCACTGGTGTGAATGTATCATTTACAAAATAATTTGCCTGAAAAAAGCTTTTTAAGGCTTGCCTAAGTAAGCCATGCTAACATCAAAGCGAAAAGCTATAAAAGGTAAAAGACCTAAAACTCACAATCCAATATACCAACACACCAAAACTACCTATCCTTTAATTTGTTCTTTTTTAAATTTATCAAACTGGGTTTCTGTATTTTTAGGCCAACTGTTATTGCTTAAATCTATATCGGCAGTTTGCTCATCGGGGTCAATGGTAATTTTTGTGATTGCTTTGTTAGATGGAAATATTTTGGTGACTTCAGCATCATTTTTTCTCCATATTTCGGCCGGATATTGTTTGCGTTCCTTTGTTCCGTCTTCATATTCAAATTCAACAATAATTGGCATCACCAAATCTCCCGGTTTTTCAAAAACCAATTCATAAAAATATTTTGGAGATTTCAATTCCTTTTTTTCTTCCGAAGAAAAATTTTCATTGATGTATTTGCTTAATAAACTATAATCTTCCGGATTTTTGGATTTTAAATCATTTTTAAATTCCGGGCTGTCTTCAGAGACTAAATACAGCGCAGGAGGAAATTTATCTATTGTAATTCCATATTGTCTTGCCATATTTTCGGCACGTTCGGTTGGCTTAGCTGTTACATAATATTTTTTCACTTCTTTTATGCCAATATCATTGGCGCCTGTGGTATAAAACCAGCCTCTCCAAAACCAGTCTAAATCCATTGCAGAAGCATCTTCCATAGTTCTAAAAAAATCGGCTGGGGTTGGATGTTTAAATTTCCAGCGCTCGGCGTAAGTTTTAAATGCGTGGTCAAATAATTCAGGACCCATAATTACCTGTCTAAGCATATATAATCCGGCAGCAGGTTTTGCATACGCATTGTTTGAAAATTCAAAAAGATGATCTCCCTGCGTCATAATTGGCGTTATTTTAGATTGATCTCCTTTCATATAACCAACTATATTTTTAGGCAAACCCCTACTAAGCGGATATCCTTTTTCATAATCCATTTGAGCCAGCATTTGCACAAAGGAGTTTAAACCTTCATCCATCCAGGTCCATTGGCGTTCATCAGAATTAACAATCATAGGAAAAAAATTATGACCAACTTCATGAATAATAACACCTAACATTTTGTATTTGGTAAAATCTGTGTAAGTTCCATCGGGATTTGGGCGTCCGCGATTGAAACATATTTGTGGATATTCCATTCCTTGGTCTTTTGCGTGAACTGAAATGGCCTTATGGTAAGGATAATCAAAAGTAAACCTTGAATACGTTTTTAATGTGCTTGCAACCGCTCTTGTTGAATGTTGTTCCCATAATGGATTTCCTTCTTTAGGATAATAAGAATACGCCATTATGGTTCTTCCGTTGAGGTCAACAGCCATTCCGTCCCAAATGTATTTTCTCGATGAAGCAAAAGCAAAATCTCTAACATTTTCAGCATAAAAACGCCAAGTTTTGGTTTCGGTAGATTTTCCTTTTTCAGCTTGTTCAGCTTCGGTTTGTGTTATTATAATTACAGGATTCTCAAATGATTTTTTTGCTTGTTCCAATCTGTTCAACTGTAATTTTGAAAGCACTTCTTCCGGATTTTTAAGCAATCCTGTTGCAGCCAAAATATGATCTTTAGGTGTGGTGATACTCACTTCAAAATTTCCAAATTCCAACGCAAACTCACTACTTCCCCAAAACTGTAGGTTTTGCCAACCTTCTACATTGTTATAAACAGCCAGTCTTGGATAAAACTGTGCAATAGTATAGGCATTATTGCCATCGGGGAAATGTTCAAAACCCGATCTTCCACCTTGTAAAACGTGATTGTTAATGTTGTACCACCATTTTATTTTAAATGAATATTTTTCTCCTGAAATCAAGGGTTTGTCTAAATCTAATCGCATCATAGTTTGGTTTATGCGGTAAGAGGCGTCACTTCCATCGGTATTTTTTACATATTCAATTTTGAAACCTCCATCAAATGGTTTTATAAATTTATCTGAAAATTGAGAAGGGGTGAAAATTTCTGTGGAATTTTCAGGTGTAATATCGGACGATTTTGAATTTACAGCACGCATATTTTGATCTAACTGAATCCACAAATAGGTTAAGTTATCTTTAGAATTGTTGTGATATGTAATGGTTTCTTCGCCGTAAATACGGTTTTTTTCTTCATCTAAAATAACGTCAATTTTATAATCTACCTGTTGTTGCGTATATTCATGACCTGGTGCGCCTGAAGCGTTGTGTTCGTTGTTTGGCGTTGGCAACTCCTCATTTAATTGTTTGAATTTACTAAGGTTATTATGTGCTTTTTGATTATTGATTTTTTGGGCTGAAGCAGAAAGAATTGCAGTAAAAAGGAGCAATAGGACAAACAGTAATTTTTTCATGGATTAAAATTTGTTTGATGAAATAAGAAATATAGAATAAAAGAGCCACTCAACCGAATGGCTCTTTTGTTATGATTTAATTATTATGATTTAATTTGACCTTTTTTGAATTTATCGAATTTATTTTCTGTTTTTTTAGGCCAGCTATTGTTACTAAGATCGATATCGGCAGTTTGCTCATCAGGATCAATGGTAATTTTTGTGATTGCTTTGCTCGAAGGAAATATTTTAGTGACTTCAGTATCATTGTTTCTCCATATTTCTGCCGGATATTGTTTGCGTTCTTTTGTGCCGTCTTCATATTCAAATTCAACAATAATTGGCATTACTAAATCCCCTGGTTTTTCAAAAACCAATTCGTAAAAATATTTTGGAGATTTTAGTTCGGTTTTTTCTTCTGAAGAAAAATTTTCATTGATATAATTGCTCAACAAACTGTAATCTTCTGGTTTTTTCGATTTTAAATCTTTTTTAAACTCTGGGCTGTCTTCTGAAATCAAATATAGTGCAGGAGGAAATTTATCAGCAGTAATTCCATAGCGTTTTGCCATATTTTCGGCACGCTCGGTTGGTTTGTCTGTTACGTAATATTTTTTCACTTCTTTTATGCCAATATCATTGGCGCCTGTAGTATAAAACCAACCTCTCCAAAACCAGTCTAAATCCATTGCAGAAGCATCTTCCATAGTTCTAAAAAAATCAGCTGGCGTTGGATGTTTAAATTTCCAGCGTTCGGCATAAGTTTTAAAGGCGTGGTCAAACAATTCATGACCCATTACAGTTTCTCTTAAAATAAACAAACCGGCCGCAGGTTTTCTGTAGGCATTTGAACCAAAATCGGTTAAATCTTCACCTTGAGACATAATTGGTTCTAAACCACTTTGGTCACCAGCCATATATCTTACTACATCTTTGGGATATTCACTTAAAGGAAAAAGTTTAGAATCGTATTTATTTTCAGCATAAATTTCTACAAATGAATTTATACCTTCATCCATCCAAGTCCACATACGTTCATCAGAATTTACAATCATTGGGAAAAAGTTA